>JBHEKZ010000374.1:0-4207 GCA_041859025.1 Melioribacteraceae bacterium
ATTTGAATTATCCGGATATCTGCTTAGAAAAACACTTATATCGCTTAAAGCTTCGTTATTCATTCCCTTTTTTAACTCGAGCTGAATTTTTCTGTACAAGGCTTGAGGCGCAAACTTAGTATCGTGGTAAATCTCGGTAACATTTGCATAATATTTTATTGCAGCTTTTTCATATTCCATCTTTTCATAAATTAATGCAGCCTGATATTCTTTTTCGGCCAAGCGCTCGGTAAGCTCTTTGATCTTGCCGGTAGCTGCCTCTACCTTCTTGTCAGCCGGGAAAAAATCTATGAACGCTTGAAATTCTTCAATTGCTTTCTTTGTGTATGATTGATCCAGCTGGTATGGCGGTGAAAGCTGATAATAACATTCAGCCAGCATATACTGGGATTCGGCTACAAACGGAGAAGCCGGGATATTTCTGATCAATTTACTGAATTCGTAAGCGCCAAGTAAATATTGATCACGATTAAAGTATGTCATAGCTAGATAATATTGAGCGTCATCGTTAAATGCACTGCCGGAATACTGAAGTAAGAAGTTTTGGAATTCCTGAATAGCGACTTCATAGTCTTCATCGTTATAAAGCGTCATCAAATAATTATAATATTCTTCCGCATTGAATTTACTTGTATCCTTTACATTCGAACAGTTCGTAAGCAAAAGCGCTATAAACAGCAGAGCAACCAGATTTAACTTTCTTAACAAAATATATCTCCTTAATTAGGGTGTAAAAATAATCAATTTGGACCAGTCGAGAAACTTTGCTTCGTTACTACTTTCCTCTCACTGTAAATAAGAGAATTATTGTTGTAATTAAAGTACCAACAACCAGAACCGGTTCCAATAGATTAGAGAAAAATGGGGTTTCCGGCATCTTTCCTTGCGTGAAGGGAACTGATGCATCTTCTAAATTCTTTATTTCATCTACATAAACCGTGTCTTTTTGCGATTCATCCACATTAAAAGTCTTAACTTGATTTTCCGGCGTGGTTAACAAGATATTGCCTATTAGGTTCATTATCCGTTCGGCTACTATATTGCCGAAAAAGCTCTCTTTCTCTGCATTTATGTATTCAACGCTGGTTTGATGAAATGTATAAACAGCTTTATAATTTTGATGTGCGCTCTCGCTTGTAACTTTGAAGCCATGCTTTGAAAAGGATTCGAATACCTTTGATTTTAGTAGCTCCAAAGAAGCGGGACCGGAAACCGTCAGCACAACAGATGTGTCTTTAGACAGTGTTCGGCTAACCTTTGCTACTGAATTATCAATTAATTGAAAATAGTTTTCTAAGTTGGTTTTTGCTTGTCCCCATAGAAACGCCGGACTAAGAATTATAACACAATATGTGATGAATAGTCTTTTCAAAAAATCTCTTAAATAAATCGACTCTTCCGGGGAGAAGAGTCGATAGTGGAAAATTATCTTCTGCCGGCAGCAATTTCTTGCAATCGGGCAATTCTTTCTTCAATAGGCGGATGAGTTGAAAACAATTTCATTACACCGCCGCCATGAAGCGGATTTACAATAAACATATGAGCTGAAGCTTGACCGGCATTTCGCATTGGAACAACATCGTTGCCGCGCTGCAATTTATTAAGCGCAGAAGCCAACGAAAGTGGTTTACCGGAAATCTGTGCACCGCCATCATCGGCCATATATTCTCTAGAACGTGAGATTGCCATTTGAATTAACATTGCCGCGATTGGAGCTAATATCAACATTAAAATAGCAACAATAGGGCTTGAACCTTCTTCCCGGTCATCGCTCCTTCCGCCGCCAAAGAACATTGCAAATTGAACAATGTATGTAATCGTTCCAACTAATGTAGCGGCAATTGTACTTACCAGAATATCTCTATTTTTTATGTGGGATAATTCGTGAGCAATAACGCCTTCCAGTTCCTCTTTGTTCAATAAATTCATTATACCGGTAGTAACTGCAACAGCACCATTATTTGGATTTCTGCCGGTAGCAAAAGCATTCGGCGTTGGATTATTCATGATATATACTTTAGGCATCGGCAGTTCGGCTTTCATTGCCAGCTTTTCTACACTATCATACAACTGAGGAGAATCCTCGCGCGAAATCTGCTGAGCGCCATACATCTTAAGAACTAATTTATCGGAAAACCAGTATGAGCCGAAATTCATTGCCAGCGAAAATAGAAAAGCGATCATCATTCCTCTTTCACCGCCAATTATATTTCCGACAAGAATAAACAAAACCATCATTGTTGTCATAAGAACGACAGTTTTAAATCCGTTCATCTTACTCCTCTTTTATATTGTTTCAAATTTAGGGTTAAAGCTAAGTCGATTCAAGTAATCGTTTCGTAATCTCTAACAGAGCGGGTTTTTCATTTGTTCCAAAAAAATTGCACCACAGTTTACCTTGCCTTATATGCTCATTTATGTGTAAAATCGCATCAAAATTTGAGATGTAAATGAAGAAAATTTTGGTTTTAGCATTTCTTTCGGTTTCTGTAATTTCAGCACAAAGCGCTTTCGAGTTTTTACGCCTCGATAATAGTCCGCGCGCGGCCGCTGTAGCCGGCAGTTTTGTGGCCAATAACGATGATCCTAACGTCATGTTTTATAATCCGGCCGGAATTAATTTGCTTCAAGGTACTCCGGTTTCATTTTCATTCTTGAAACATCTGGAAGATGTAAATTCGGCAAGCCTTGTTGCTTCCAAAGATTTTGAAGGAATTGGAAAGTTCGGCGCGGCGATTCAGTATATAAGCTACGGTTCGTTCATTAAAGCCGACGCCCAAGGAAATAATCTTGGCGAATTTAGCGCCGGCGATATGGCTGTAACTCTCGGCTACGGAAATCAGCTGGATGAAAATTTTTACTATGGCGCAAATGTTAAACTAATCTATTCTAAAATTTCCGATGTTTCTTCCGCAGCCGCTGCAATTGATCTTGGCCTGCATTATGCGGTTCCGGAATCGAAATGGAATTTTGGTTTTTCAGTATTAAATCTGGGCTCTCAACTTTCATCTTATTTCGAAACTAAAGAAGATCTCCCGCTCGATATCCGCTTCGGATTTGCCAAGCAACTGGAAAACTTACCTCTTAAATTTTACTGGTCATTCAATAAGCTGAATCAGAAACAAAATAAATTCTTGAACCGTTTTACGCAGATTACATTCGGCGGTGAGTTTAGACTTGGACAAAGCCTTCGCTTGCGTTTTGGCTACGATAACGAAAAAAGAAAGGAACTTAAGGTTGGCTCATCCGCGGGATTGGCTGGGTTTAACCTCGGAGTAGGCTTTATTGTTAAAGGTTATAATGTGGATTACGCCTTTTCATCACTTGGGTTTATCGGCGCAATGCATAGATTTGGAATATCAACCAGCTTATAAAAATAATTTGAATTGTAATTAGAAAATGGAGAATTAAGCTTTTAATTCTCCATTTTTTATTTCTTGTAAGGTTCTTTTAAATAACGTTTAGCTTGCTCGTAAGAATTATTTCTTTCTTTAATGCGTAATGATTCATTGTAATACTTGATAGCTTTATCCCGCTTGCCTTGCAAATCATTCATGAAACCTAAAAACAAAATTGTATTGATAAAGAATCCCGATTCATTTTCTTTATCAATTTCACGCGAAAGTTTTTCCGATTTCTCAAAATAGAAAGCCGAAGAATCAGCTTTGTTTTTAAGCATGAAGTCCATACCAAGATAGTATGTAGCTTCGCGTTTATAGCGTTTGTTGTAACCGGGTAAACCACGCTCACATTTGTAATAAATATCTCTAAATGTTTTTACTGCTTCCGGATAATTATTTTCTTTTATGTAAGTGAGCCCGTAATACTTTTGGAAATTCGGATTGTTCGGATAATCGGCAAGCAGCGCTTTTCCCCATTTTCGGGATTCTTCCATATTTTCTTCGAACTGGAAAAGAAGCTTCTGCAAAAAGTGACGAGATTCTATCCTGGTGTATCTTCCATTCATTGCAACATTTTCGAGCTCTTTTATTCCACGGTTTTTATCCCCTTTGGGAAAGAAAACCATAAATGGTTTTACCGCCGGAAATTTTTGCGGAATTACATCAGCGTAGTAATGATAAATTCCGAAGCCAAGCTGAACATCTACATTCTTTGGATTTACTTCGTATGATTTGAATACCAGATTGAGTCCATCCTTTCCGTCAAGCGCAGCTTTGAACCAGCTTTCCCGAATTGCCCGCAGCTG
>JBHEKZ010000230.1:0-3229 GCA_041859025.1 Melioribacteraceae bacterium
TTTTAAATACTCATAAAAAGTTAAGGGCGGTAATAAGAAGTCTGTAAACCTTCCAGCACCCGATTCATTACTTTTATACCGTAATGCAGCAGCAGCAGAACCAGTAACTGTAAATTTCGAATTACTAAATGAATCAACCAATACTTTTAAGTGAATTTCCCAATCTTTTAAGTATTGAATTTCGTCAAAAAACACAAAAAAATCTTCATTTGAATTATCGTTGACAGCTTCTTTACAATATCTAAACAATTGATCAAGTGAAATTGAGTTATAGATTGGATTATCAATTGAGAGATAAAATATTTTCTTGGGATTTACTCCAGTATTAATTAAGTGTTGAATTATGTGAAAGATTAAAACTGTTTTTCCAACACGTCTCGGTCCCATTAGCACTACAGCGCGTTTGACTGAAGTTTCAAGCACTAATGGCTTTAATAAATCAAAATACGATCTTCTCTTTAATCGGTCATAGTATTCATTAATTCCATTAGTTTCCCACCACTCGTTTTCGAAATGTAATCTTTCCAGAATCTGTTCTTTTGCTATACTTTTTACAGTCATCTAGCCTTCACACCACCTTATTCAATTAATGTCAGCGCACTAATCTTATTTGATTTTTCTCCGTAAACATAATAAAAATAAGAGGTTAATCCCTACAAATTATCCTATGATTTCGAAACCGGTATACTTTTGCAGCGCTTTTGGAACAATAATTTTTCCTTCCGGTGTTTGGTTGTTTTCCATAATGGAAACCATCAAACGGCTTGTTGCCAATCCGGAGCCGTTAAGCGTGTGTACAAATTCCGGTTTTTTAGTTTCTTCTTTTCTATAGCGGATATTTGCTCTGCGGGCTTGGAAAGCCTCGAAGTTGCTGCAAGAAGAAGCTTCCAGCCATTTGTTTTCTGCCGGGGACCAAGTTTCGATATCGTAACATTTTGCAGCTGAAAAGCTTAAATCTCCGGTGCAGAGCATCAAAATTCTGTATGGAACGTTAAGCGCTTTCAAAATATTTTCTGCATCGTTAGTCATTGCTTCCAGTTCATCATAAGAATTATCCGGCTTAGCGAATTTCACCATTTCAACTTTATTGAATTGATGAACACGTAAAAATCCTTTCGAATCTTTTCCGTAAGAACCAGCTTCCCTTCGGAAACATGGAGAATAGCCCACATATTTAATTGTTAAGTCTTTCTCAGCAAGAATTTCGTCACGATGAATATTGGTTATCGGAACTTCAGCAGTTGGAATCGGATACAATCCATCTTTCTCAACAAAGTACATGTCTTCTTCCATCTTCGGAATCTGACCGGTTCCTCTCATCGAATCTCTGTTAACCAATATCGGCGGCATAACTTCTGTGTAACCATGGTTTTGCAAATGTGTGTCGAGCATAAAATTAATTAGCGCGCGTTCCATCGTTGCGCCTTTTCCGGTGTAAAGCGGAAATCCCGAGCCGGAAATTTTTGTGCCCCGCTCGAAATCTAACAAGCTAAGTTTTTTGCCCAGTTCAACGTGATCGAGAACTTTGAAATCGTTTCCAAATTTAAATCCTTCCGGCAGCCAACGGCGGACTTCAACATTTTCTTCAGCACTTTTTCCAACCGGAACGCTTGCATGTGCCAAGTTTGGAGTATGACGTAAAACGTTATCGATCTTTTCTTCTATTTCCTTCAATTGCGCGTCCAACTGTGCAATTTCATCGCCAACTTTTTTCATTTCTTCAAAAATTGCGCTGGTATCTTGCCCGGCTTTCTTCAATTTAGGTATTTCGGCCGAGACTTGATTTTTCTTGGCCTTCAACTCTTCCGTTTTGGAAATGAAGCCTCTGCGCTGCTCATCAAGCTGAAGAATTTCATCAACAATGTCTTTAGCATTTTTATTTAGTAATCCTTGTCTAACTGCTTCAGGATTTTCTCGAATGAATTTTACGTCTAACATTTTCTCTCCATTAAAATTCTGAGCAAACTACCATAGCTCAATTACTTAACTACAATATTATAAATTTTATTCGGCACATAGATTTCTTTAACAAGCTGCTTGCCGTCTGTGTATGTTTTCACTTTATCATCGGCATACACTGCAAGTTTAACTTCAGCTTCCGGCATATCAAACGGAATTTCGATTTTAGAACGAACTTTTCCATTTATCTGAACAACAACAAGCGCGTTGTCTTTTGTAAGCGCAAGCTGATCAACTTCAAACCAGACCGGAGATTCAAACAAGGTTTTTTCTTTGCCTATCATCTGCCAGCATTCTTCGCCAAGATGCGGCGCAAGAGGCGCTAACATGGATGCGAATCTTTCGAGAATGTAAGATTTAATTTCAGCACTACAGGAATCCAAGCCCTTCATTTCATTAATTAATTCCATCAAAGCGGCAACTGCAGTGTTGAATCTGAAATGCTCAATCTCTACCGCTACTTTTGCGAGTGTAGAGTTTATTTTTCTGTAGATATTTTTTTCTGTCTCATTTAATTCAGCAATATCATATTTGGCTTTAGCCGGATTTGTTTTAGAAACATCTTTGTTGGCTTCAAAAATCGCATAAGCTCTTTGAACAAACCGGTCAACGCCTACAATTCCTTTATCGCTCCAATCGCCGCCAAGTTCGTAAGGACCCATGAACATCAAGTACATTCTGAAAACATCTGCGCCTACATTTACGATAAAGTCATCCGGATTTACAATGTTTCCCTTCGACTTAGACATCTTAGCGCCATTATTAGTAATCGTTCCTTGGTGAATCAATTTCTTGAACGGTTCATCACTGTTCACCAAACCAATATCCCGAAGAACTTTGTGTATGAAACGAGCGTAGAGCAAATGCATTGTTGCATGTTCGGCGCCGCCAACATACATATCAACCGGGGCCCAAGCATTGCCAAATTTTGTATCGAACATTCCTTCGCTGAAATTCGGATTTGGATAACGTAAGTAATACCAGGAAGAATCAACAAAAGTATCCATTGTATCGGCATCACGTTTTGCCGGCCCGCCGCACTTAGGACAAGTAGTGTTTACGAAATCCATATTGCCGGCTAGCGGAGAACCGCCTTCAGATTTAAAGTTTGCCTCATAAGGAAGTACAACCGGAAGTTGCTCTTCGGGAACCGGAACCTCGCCGCAATGTTCGCAATGAACTATTGGGATTGGTGTTCCCCAATAACGCTGACGGGAAATCAGCCAATCGCGCAAACGGTAGTTTACAGTTTTCTTTCCTAAACCTTGTG
>JBHEKZ010000576.1:0-5970 GCA_041859025.1 Melioribacteraceae bacterium
TATTTCTTAATGCTTGGCGTACAGCCACTGATCAATTGTGATTTTTAGAAAATGAATATTTATCGGTTTTGCAATATAATCGTCCATGCCGGAATTTAAGCAACGTTCACGGTCCTTCATACTTGAATGAGCGGTTACTGCAATTATTGGAATTTTCGAATACGGGGCGGGCAGTTCTCTAATTTTCTGTGTAGCTGTAATTCCATCCATATCGGTCATTTCTACATCCATCAGCACTAAGTTGAATAATCCGGTTTTAACTGCTTCTATGGCTTCAATTCCGGATGAGACTGCTTCAATATCGTATCCAACCTCGCGAAGAATTTTTGCTTCAAGATTTTGGCTTATCGGATTGTCCTCTACCAGCAATAACTTTTTCTTTTTAGATGGTTCTACTAATGGTTCCGGGGTTTTGATTTCCTGTGCTTCTTGAGATGGAATTTCAAGATTTTCGCTTTCGGTATCAGATTCAATTTTTTCCTTTGCTAAAGTAGGGTTTAACTTTAGTTTAATTGTAAAAATAAATTTACTGCCAAAACCTACTTTACTTTCAACACGAATTTCACCATCCATTAAGCGAACAAATTCTTTAACAATCATCAGACCTAAACCAGAACCCTCTTTAGCGGCCTTCTTCCCCTTTATCTGCATGAAAGGTTCAAAGAGAAGATTAACTTTATCGCTAGGGATTCCGGGACCGGTATCTGCAATTACAAAATGTAATTCTATAAACTGATCATCTTTAGCTTTTGTTTTAATATCTATCGAGATTTTACCATGCTCGGTAAACTTAACCGCATTGCCAAGCAAATTTATCATAATTTGGCGGACTCTCGTTGGGTCACCGTAAAGCATGTTTGGTATGCTCTGATCGAGCTGCAATTCTAATCCAAGTCCCTTTGTTTTAACAGTTTGCCCAATAATTGAAACCGCTTTATTGATTTCATCTCTTAAATCAAAACCGGTTTCATCCAATTCCATTTTTCCCGATTCTACTTTGGAGATATCAAGGATATTATTGATAATATCCAAAAGTGATTCGGCGGCTAAACGCGCGTCTCTTGCAAAGCCTTTCAATTCTTCTTTGCTTTCAAACAAGTCATTTTCGATCAAGGTTAAAAAACCCATAACGGAATTCATTGGAGTGCGAACTTCATGACTCATACTAGCGAGGAACTTAGATTTAAAATGACTTTCCTGTTGTGCTTTTTTTGCAGAAGTATCGGATTTAATTTTCTCTATACGGAGTGCATCTAAAGCTTTTTGCTTCTCCATTTCAGCTTGTACTTGCTGTGTAATATCTTGAAGACTTCCCTCATACATATCTTGTACATTCTGCTCATCATCGTTAATGCGAACATTCATTCGAACAGTAATTTCCGATCCATCTTTTTTCTTAAATGGTACACGGTAATTTCGAACTTTCCCTTGTTTCTCAACTAGCTTGCTAAGTAATTCCCAATCACCTATACGCTTAAAAATATCATTGGGAAGAGAGTACTTTTTTATTTCTTCTTCGGAAGAAAAACCAAGAAGCTTCAACAGCGCGGGATTTACAGTTAAGAATTTTCCTTCGGCAGTAAATTGAAAAATTCCTTCCGCAGAATTTTCTACAAGTGTTCTAAATTTCTTCTCTGAAAAAGAAATTTCAAAATTTTTAACAACTGCTTCATGCCTTAAACGATAGTTAATATAACTTGCTACAACCGCCATAACACTTATAATTGATACCAGAACTACCGATTCAACCATATTTGGCAGTATAAAAATGTCTCTGTTGCTCATTAAGATGGAAACGGCGAAAACAAGATTATAATAAATAGCAACAATTATCTGGTTAGTAACATCCCAGCTTAAAAATAATGCGGCTACAAAAATTATTAAACTGATTATTTGCGAATTGAATATCAGCGTATCGGGTATTAAATAAATCATAATACCGAAAGAGCTGACAATTGCGAATAATAATATGTGTACTAAAACTACCGGGTGCTTTTTACCAACTTTTGAATAGGATATAACGAGTAAAATAAATGCGATGAGAATTGCTGATAATCGAGAGCTGTAAATCCAGAGACTCTGCTTTTGAAAGTAGCGGACTTCAAATACCATAGCTACTAATCCGGCAACAGATGTAAATTTAGCTAAGGCTTGGAAAGGAGCTATTAATGCTTTCTTACTTTCTTCCTTAAAGTATTCAAACCTTCTAAATTCAATACTATTTTTGATCTTATTTGAAGCCACTAAGGTATCTGGATTTAATTAATAATCTATATTCGAGCATTTCGATTACAAAATTAGGGTAAAAGTTATCAAAAAAATATTCGCTAATATTCTAATTTTTTCGGAGCTTAGATAAATAAATTTGTAGTAAATATCAATTAATAGGATTAGGACTAGAATTTGGACTTTCTATATCAAATAGACCTAAAGGTATTTTACTTTATCAATCATACTTTATCGAATCCGTTATTCGACAAGTTTTTCCCCTTTATAACGGATGTAAAAAACTGGTACGTGGCGTACATAATTCTATTTCTTCTTATGATAATAAAAGGGGGCAGATTAGGCAGAATTACAGCTGTAGGCTTAGTTTTGTTAATTACAGCTACGGATCAGTTTAGCAGTTTCTTTCTTAAACACCTGTTCGAGAGAATTAGACCCTGCAACGCTCTTAGCGATGTTAATATTCTTGTTACTTGCACTTCATCATTCTCATTTCCATCATCTCACGCAGTGAATAATTTTGCGTTTGCCCTCTTTTTCTCAATGATTTTTCCAAAATATAAAGCTTGGTATTATACAGTTGCATTTCTGCAAGCTTTCTCCAGACCATATGTTGGAGTACATTATCCTTCGGATGTAATTGGAGGGGCTTTGATTGGCGCCGCAATAGGATATATTTTTGGACTAATAGTGCTGAAAGTAAATACATATTTTAATCAGAAGAAAACAAACATTACGGATAAATACCAAAGGATAGAATTCAAATAAAATGAAAACAAAATTAGAAATAGCAAAAAACTGGCTTCCCCGCTACACCGGATCACAAATTGATGAATTTGGCGATTATATGCTGCTAACAAATTTTCAGAATTATGTTGTGAAGTTTGCCGAACGCTTCAATTGCGACATCAAAGGGGAAGGCCGGCCGATGAAAACCGCAACAAACAGCAGCGGACTTTCAATTGTAAATTTTGGAATCGGTTCTGCAAACGCGGCAACAATTATGGATTTACTAAGCGCGCGTCAGCCGAAAGGTGTTTTATTTCTAGGCAAATGCGGCGGCTTAAAAGACTCCACGGAAATCGGGCATTTTATTTTGCCAACCGCCGCAATAAGAGGCGATGGAACGAGCAATGATTATTTTCCGCCGGAAGTACCAGCGCTCCCTTCATTCAAACTGCATAAATTTGTTTCTGAGAAGATTATCCGAAGAGAACTGGAATATAGAACCGGTGTAATTTATACAACTAACCGCCGATTATGGGAATGGGACGATGATTTTAAGAAATATCTTAATAAGATTGGCGCGATTGGAATAGATATGGAAACGGCAACTATGTTTATAGTTGGATACGCAAACCAAATTGCACGCGGAGCTTTACTTCTTGTTTCCGATTTGCCGATGATACCGGAAGGAGTTAAAACTGAAGAATCGGATCAAAAAGTAACACAGAATTTTGTTGATCTGCATCTGGAAATTGGAATTGAAGCTATGACGGACATAGACAGTAAAGGTGAGCAGATAAAACACTTCACTTATTAGGATTGAGTTTACGCACATTACCGAAAACCGGTGGAACAAAACTTCATTTCGGTTTTTGAAAGAAGTAACAATGCATCATCCGGATAAACTACCTAAACAACCGGATGAATAAGGAGAGTAAAAAATGAACAAAATAAAATATTTAACCGCGCTGATGATGTTTGCCGCCTTTTTTACGAGCATTACATTTGCTCAGAGCAGCGCTAAAGCAAGTCTTACTTCTTTATTTGAATTAAGCAAAACTAAGTCTTATGAAAAAGCGGCCCCGCTAATAGCTTACGATGGCGAAGATAAAGCGAGAATAAAGAAAGACGCATTTAACGCAGCAAATAAAGAAGAACTAGCCCAGGTAAAAAGAATCTGCAAAAAGATTTCCGCATTGATAGAGCTTTCTTCCAAATATGATTTCGGAACTTCTTCTGTAAAACAAGAGGGAGAAAATGAAATTCAGCTTATAGAAGTTAATTTTATAAGCGGCGCCCAAAAACTTGTTACCGAATTTTCATTTATCAAAACCGAAAAAGGTTATTTGCTTTTCAACATGAATTAAAAAATATTGTATAAAACTATACAAAAGCTGAAAGAAGAATAGAAATGAAAAACAAAACAATCATTTTAGGATTAAGTGCAATTTCATTCCTATTCTTTCATTCATGTTCATCCACAAGTGTTAATCCCGACTTAGTAAAATCCCCCGCCGGTTTTTCGAAGCAATTAATTGTTGTAGAAACGGATGGTTGGAATTCCAACACCGGTATAATGCAATATTTTGAAAGAGAAAAAGCCGGAACCGATTGGAAAAGCGCAAGCAGTAAAATTGAAATAGCGATCGGGAAAAAAGGACTTGCATGGGGAACGGGACTTCACGGAGGAAACATTGCAGATGGGCCAATTAAAAAAGAAGGCGACGGAAAATCCCCGGCGGGCGCGTTTAACTTAAGCGCAGTTTTTGGTTATGCTAAACGGGACAGTGTTGAATTTCTAAAGATGCCGTACATAGTTGCCGATCCAAACTGCTTCTGCATTGATGACCCAAACTCCAAATACTATAATTTGGTATTAGACAGTCTGCAAGTTGCCGATGCCGATTGGAAGAGCCGCGAGAGAATGAAACTTAGAAATGATTTATATAAATGGGGCATTGTAATTAATCACAACAGCGAGCCAAGAGTTGCCGGAGACGGTTCTTGTATTTTCTTTCATACATGGAATAATTCAAACAAGCCGACAGAGGGTTGCACTGTGCTGGATCAGCCGACACTATTAAAAATGATTAAATGGCTGGACAAAGAAAAAAATCCAATTGTTGTTCAGCTGCCAAAAGCAGAGTATGAAAGAGTAAAAACAAAATGGAATCTTCCATAAAGGTTAAAAATTACTTTTCACTTCCCTTCTTAACCAAAGTTACACCGCCTAAAATTACAACTGATGCAAGAACCGTCCATATTGTAATTGGTTCGGCAAGTATTAGCCAGCCGAGAAACAATGCGATGATTGGATTAACATAAGCATAGGTTGCTACAAGCGAAATTGGAAGATGCGCAATAGCGTAAACGTAAGAACCGTAGCCAAGCAGTGAACCAAAAACAACCAGATAGAGATAAGCAAGCAGACTGGAATTTGTAAAATGAAACTGACTTGCTTCGCCGAGCATTAAACCAAAAATTGTAATTACAACTCCGGCAACAATCATCTGTCCGGCGGCGCCCATTAAAGGATGAACAGAAACTTTTTTATACTTAGAATAAAGCGTTCCCGCTACCCAGCAAATTTCGGCAAGCATTAATCCCATTATGCCGCCAAAGTATGATTTATCAAACAGTTTATGGAAGTCTCCCCCGAAGATTATTGCAACTCCGGATAAACCAAGTACAAGTCCAATTGCCGTATAAGCATTTATTCTTTTTCCTTGAGGAAGAAGAGCTTCAATTCCTACAACCCAGAATGGAACAGTTGTAATAAGAAGTGCGGTTAAACCGCTTGGGACCCATTGTTCTGCAAAAACTACAAGTCCGTTACCGCCGCCGAGCAATAATAATCCGCTGACTGCGAGATGAATCCAATCGTTTTTACTAGGCATTTTGTATTTGCGTAAAAGCATTAAGCCCATTAACAATGGTCCGGCTAAAATCCATCTAAATCCGGTAAAGAGAACAGGAGGAAGATCGGCTACACCAATGCGGATTGCCAAATAGGTTGTT
>JBHEKZ010000366.1:0-2818 GCA_041859025.1 Melioribacteraceae bacterium
GCGCGGCTTCAGAAAATGCAAAAAGAAGGAACACTAATACTTGCCGGCAAAACAGATAATTGGGATGAAAAAATGTTCGGCATTGTTGTTTATGAAGCTGAGTCGTTTGATAAAGCAAAAGAAATCGCCGACTCCGATCCGGCTGTTATAGCCGGGGTGATGACGGTAGAAACATTTCCTTATAAAGTCGCGTTGATGAGAGGAGCAGAAGCAGAATGATTTCTTACAAAGGCAGGAAGTATTATCTAATATTATTAATTGTTGTTTCCATTTTTGTTTCTTCTTGCAAAAGTGATGATCCTGTTGAACCGCAAATTATTCCAACGCGGGGACAATTAGTTAGTTCTACAAATGGAGGATTGTTTACCATTCCACTGCTTCAAGCAATGGTTGGTGGTATCTCGGGCGGAGAGCAGCTTAAAAATAAAATTATATATGATGTTGAATACTATAAACTCGTTTACAGAACAGTAGATTCGAAAGGAAATGTAATAACAGTTTCCGGCGCATTGTTCCTGCCAAAAGGAAAAGTGAATCTCTCTTTGATAAGCGTTCAGCATGGAACACAAACCAAGCGGTCAAACGCCGGTTCTGTTAATGCGCTAAGTGCTTCCGAAGGATTGATTGCTGCCGCACTTGGTTATTATACGCTTGTGCCTGATTATATCGGTCTCGGAGAATCATCTCTTACGCATCCTTATCATATCGCTAAATCATCTGCCGATCCCGTAATTGATATAATTCGTGCCGGAAAAGAATTTGCGGGCAAAAACAACATCACTCTAAATGGACAAATATTTTTAGCCGGTTATTCAGAAGGCGGTTATGTTACTATGGCGACTCAAAGAGAGATTGAGTTAAATTACAAAAGTGAGTTCCCTCTTACTGCCGTTGCCCCAATGGCGGGCGCGTATGATTTGAATTTAACAGCTAAGAAAATATTACAAGGACAGACCTATAATCAACCGGCTTACCTTGCCTACTTTATGGTTGCCTATAATGATGTTTACGGCTGGAATAATCTTAATACTTTTTTTAATTCTCCCTATGCAGAAAAACTTCCTTCTCTTTTTAGCGGAAATTATACAACCGATGAGATCAATACTCAGCTAACAAGCGATGTAGCAAAACTAATTAATCAAAACTTTGCGAACAGTTATTTGGCCGGAACGGAAGCTACGCTTACCTCAGCATTTACCAGCAATAGTTTGCTCAACTGGAAACCAACCGCGCCAATGCGCCTGTATCATGGCGATGCAGACGAGTATGTTCCTTATGAAAATTCTGTTCAAGCAAAGAACTACTTTTTAACTCAAGGAGTAAATGTTGAGTTAGTAACAATCCCGGGTGGAAAACATGTTTCTTCCGCTCTTCCATCAATTGTAGCGGCAATCGAGTGGTTCGGAACTTTAAAGCTTGCAAAAAGAGTATTGGCGTCTAACAACTAATATGTTATGGCAGAGATAAAAAAGAAAGATATTTTAATAAGCACCGATAAAAGAAAACTGCAAATCAAGGTGATTCATAATTTTTTAACAGAATCCTATTGGTGCAGCGGAATTCCTCTTGACGTTATCAAAACACAAATTAAGAATTCATTCTGCGTTGGTGTCTATATTCAAAAAGAGCAAGTTGGTTTTGCCCGGGTTGTTACTGATTATGTTTCGCACGCATATCTTTGTGATGTTTTTATCCTTGAAAGCCATCGCGGTAAGGGGCTGTCGAAACTGTTAATGGAATTTATTTTCAAACATCCTAAATTAAAAAAGATACGCGCCTGGAAGTTAGCAACTAGAGATGCCCACGGGTTATATGCTAAATTTGGGTTTACTCCGGAAACAAATCCCGAACGATTGATGATAAGAAAAACTAAAACTTGGTAGAAAATTTATTTTAACGCTTAGAAGGAATGTGGAATGAAAAACAAACTTTTGCTGGTTTTGAGTCTGCTCTCAACAATAATGTTGGCGCAGGAAAAGGTAAATGTTACATTGAATGTAGTTTCGCCAGCACTGGACGACACTTCAAAAATTTATGTTTCCGGAAACTTAAAAATTTTAGGGAGCTGGCAGCCCAACAAAATTTTACTCAATAAAGTCTCGAAAGATATTAGGAGTATAACATTAAGTGTAGATAAAGGAAGTCGGCTAGAATATAAGTTTACGAGAGGAAGTTGGGCAACTGAGGCCATGGGCAGCGATTCTTCAATTCCTCAAAACAAAGTTGTTGTTGCAAATAACGATACAACAGTTCTTGCCACAATTTTCAACTGGCGCGATAATTTTAATTTCAAAGTTGCCGGACAAGTAACCGGTAAAGTTTTTTATCACAAAGGATTTGTAATTGATGGATTAAAACCGAGAGACATTTTTGTATGGCTTCCGCCAAGCTATGACGAACAAAAGGAAAAACAATTTCCGGTTTTTTACATGCACGATGGGCAAAATTTGATTGATCCGCGAACATCAAGCATGTTTATAGATTGGCAAATTGACGAAGTTGCAGATAGTTTAATCCGCATCGGCGAAGTTGAACCATTTATAATTGTTGGAATGAACAACACCGACGACAGAGGAACCGAATACAGTAATACACCTCTTGGAAGGCTCTACGAAAAACTGGTCGTAGAAAAAATAAAACCATTTATTGATTCAAACTACAGAACTCTTTCAGACGCAAAGAACACCGCTGTCGGCGGTTCCTCCATGGGCGGACTAATTTCCATGCTTTTTGCATGGGACTATCCGAACGTATTTTCAAAGGCTGCATGTTTCTCTCCGGCATTTAAATTCACCAACTATAATTATGTAAATGTTGT
>JBHEKZ010000058.1:0-9133 GCA_041859025.1 Melioribacteraceae bacterium
GCGTTAATTGCGTCATCATCAACAACAAGAATTTTTATATCCTTTGCAGAATTATTTATAGTCATTCTAAATTTCCAATCATATTAATTAACAGTAATTATTTCCTGCCCGAATAATTTTTAGGCAGCATAATTGTGAATGTTGTTCCTTTGCTTATTTCGCTCTCAAGAGAAATTTGCCCGCCGAGCATTAGAACATATTTTTTGGTTATAGCCAACCCTAGACCGGTGCCGTCAAACTGTCTGTTTACACCTTCACTAATTTGTCTAAACTCCTCAAAGATCAAATCGAATTTAGCTTCCGGTATGCCGATTCCGGTATCGCGGAACTTAATAACTACCGAATCATCAATTTCATTAACAATTAAAGATACAGAGCCGGAATCTGTGTACTTAATGGCGTTGTTTAATAAGTTTCCAATAACACTTTGAAGCAGTTTCTCATCGGAATTTATAATAACAGATTCACTTTGATATTCTTTATCTAGAATAATCCCTTTTTGCTTAGCTACTATTTTATACAACTCCAATTCATCATTAAGAAGTTCAATTACATTCACTGGTGTTATCAAAAGTTCCACCGAGCCGGATTCAATTTCGGAATAATTGAGAATCTGATTGAGAGTATGAAGCAGACGTTTACCGCTGATAAAAATTTTGGAAGCCATTTCTTTTTCATCTCCGGTTAATTCTTCTTTAAGCAAATCGGAATAACCAAGCATACCAACAAGAGGTGTTCTCAGTTCATGACTCATATTAGCAAAGAAAATAGTTTTAAGCCGGTCAATCTGTTTCGCCTTCTCCAACGCGGAAATTAATTCGATATTTTGAGCGGCAAGCCTATCCTGCGCTAGTTTTCTTTCGGTTACATCGTGAGCAACGCCCTGCAGCCCTGTTACTTTTCCATCAATTATAATCGGATTTTCATAAACTTCCAGCAATATCGGGTATCCGAGAGCGTGCTTAATCTCTACGAATACCGGTTCGTTATTAATTCTGCCTCCAAGATGATCTCGTGTTCTTCTTTTGGCCTCATTGTTTAATAATGAATTTGTCAGAAACCAATGACTCTGGTTTAACCACTGATCAACAGTATATCCGGTAATATTGTAAACAGTCGGCGATATATAAGTTATATCCGCTTTCAAATTCTGGGTATAAAAGAAAAGGTTAGGCGTACCCTCAACAATTACCCTCATTCTATTTTCACTTTGAGTAACAATCTCATGTGCTTCTGCTTGAACAAAAGCCATTGAAATTTCGGCAGCGAGTGTTTCCAGGAACTTAGCTTTAATTTCGTAATCGACTTCAGCTTTAGAGGAAATACCAATAACGCCAATTACTTCATCCCCGTTGCGCAGAGGAAGCGCGGCAAAAGATCTAAAACCATTCTTCCGGCACTCTTCCCATGTGCATCTTATATCCTCAAAAATATTTTTGGAATAGAGAGCCTTGTTTTCTGTTACAGCTAATCCGCACATGCATTCGCCGACTCTATGTTCGGGGAATGAAGTTAAAACTTCCGAACCCTCTTTAGTTTGTGAATATTTCAGAACGAGAGAATCTTCTTCACGCATAAAAATAAAAACAACATCAAGCTGAATTGTCCCAGCCAGATGCTCTATCGCGGCTTTGCAAATATCATCAACAGAAGTTGAGAAGCTGATAGAATTGACCAGATGATTTATAATCGAGAGTTCTTCATAATGTTCTTTTATAAGTTCTTCTTTTTTCTTTCTTTCTTCAACTTCCAGCTTAAGCTGCTTGTTTAATTCCAGCAGTTCGTTTGTACGCTCAATTATTCTCCCTTCAAGATCATGGTTCAGTCTCTGCAATTCTCTTTGGTAGTAAATACTGTCAAAACGTTCGGCAATTCGATTAACTATATAAACCAGATAAGGAACAATTTTGCTTAGATAAGTGCTTTCCTGTTTAGCCGCGCATAAAAGGAATGCTTCGCCGGTAAGTCTGGAATAGAAAGGGAGTAAAAGAATTTCTTTGCTTACAAAGCCGTATTTATCAATTCCCAATTCCTTTTGAACCGAATCAATATTTTCCGTGGAAATAAAAAGAGGTTCATACCGGTAAGAACTGAAATCGATATTCTTAATCTCGAAAGTGCGTTCAGATGAATTTAAGTTGTGCGAAATTAAGTATTCGCTCATCAGTCTGAATGAAGAATCGCTCTTAGCAAGAAAGGCACAGTAAGGAATATTCTTTAGCACAGCTACTTTTTCAAGAACATTCTGAAAAAGCAATCCCCGCTCACTTTCATTTTGAATTGTATCGAATAAAGTACTCACCAGAAAAAGGTCTTCCGCGTTTTGAGAAAGAGTAGTATTCTCTTCAACAAGAACAGCAATTTTAGATTTAAGACTATCCAGACTTTCCTGTTCGATCATAGTTACTTCCCGTAAAAAGCAAGAATGGAATTAGCGACTAATTCCGGTTCGTCAACTTGAATAAAATGACCGGAATTTGGTATAAGCACCAATTTACTTGAAGGAATATTTGAATGAAGTTTCCGTGCAATCTCACTGCTGAGGTAAACATCATTCTCTCCCCTTATAATCAGCATCGGCAATTCTGTTTTATGAAGTTTATCTGAAATATCTGTAAGATTTTTATTATCGAGGCAGCCGGCAAAGTGAAGAAAAGCTTTCCTTCCCTCTTGAGTAAGCATCGGCTTCCAAAAGTGTTTCATCACTTCGTCTGTAACTCTCTCTTTATTAAAGACTCCTCTCTGCACAATTAATTTGAATACGCCGAAATCCAATGTAGCCATAGCAAGTTGTCTAATTACCGGTGTTCTCATCGCGATTATAGGCTGAACCGGCCAGAAATCGTAAGCGACTGAGTTAATAAGAGTAGTATCGTATAAATATTCCGGATGATTAACAGAAAAGATTTGAGTTATACCCCCTCCAAGATCGTGGCCTACTAAATGAAATTTACTAATGTTTAATGCTTTCACAAATTCAAAAAGTCTTTCCGCATGACTTTTAAGAGAATACTCTTTATCTAATGGTTTATCGGAATCGCCGCATCCTAACAGATCAATAGTTATTGTATGATAATTACCGGAGAATCGGGGGACAATATTTTCCCAGATAAATGAGTAGGTTGTAATGCCATGAATGAAAATGATTGTCTCGCCGGAGCCGGCTTCATAGTAATTAATGCTGCTGCCGTTAACCGCAACCGACTTTTTAACACCTATCGAATTAATCATACAACTCCCATTATTAGTTAGATACAAATCATATTGTCTGAATCTAAAATCAAAGTTCGTGAATAAATCGAATTCTAATAGTCAATAACAAACAAAATATTCTCGGAATCAAGATTTTTTAATCTTTTTGTTGCGAAAGGCCGGCAGGTGTTGTAAATCCAATACCAGCCTCCTTTTTGTTTATGCAATAAAATGTTTTGCTGATGCCTAATAAATAAGATAGAACGAACTATTAAGAACATAACAAAAAGGGCGATTTTGAATCGCCCTTTTTTTGATATCAATATTCAATATAGCTCATATTAGTTTCTTTTTAATATTCTCTGCAAAATAATTTTCTTGAAAATGTAACTTATAATCGACCTGCGCTTCTTCTGTATAATCAGACTCATCAAGAGAAAGAGAGAATTTTTCTTTTCCGAAGCCATTGGCAAAATATCCATCCATCCAGGGCTCCTCTATTTTAGAATAAGCGGCAAATCTATTTACTTTTTCAATTTCCACTTTAACATCTGCTCTGCTTTCATAAGTAAAGCCTTGAACAAAGTTTCTGCCGAGTTTGGCTATTAACTGCCAGTTATCATAATCATTAATTGGTTTAACAACTATTCCCGATTGTTGCGAAACATTATCCGCACGCGTATAAGTTCCCTCCTGCTCAATAAAAGTAGAAATTGGAAGAATTAAATCTGCGCCTGCTATTGTCTTGGTATTATAAGAATCCAGAACAATCTTATAATCGATATTTGAATAGAGAATGCTGAACTGTTCATCGTTAGCCGGATCTTCACCTATAATAATTGCCGTTTTAATCTTGCCTTGTTCCAATCTTTCTTTTAGATCATCGTTCTTTAAGATATTGTCAAGATTACAATTCCATGCTTTTGCAATTTGCTCAATTTGAATATTGTTTTCGGAGTTAACATAACCGGGCAGATAATTAGGCGAAGCGCCCATTTCCATCATACCGGTTGAGTTGTTAAACTTTCTGAGTAAAACAATTCCATTTCCCTTCTTTCCATGTCTTGAAGATAGAAGCAGAAAATTAGAAACTGATTTTAATTCAGCTGCATTAAGATTCTCGTTTGAATCAATATTGCAAACAAAAACAATATTGTTCGATTTGTTCTGCATTAGTTCAAAGAACTCATTTAGTTTTTCTTCAGAGATACCGTTAAGTTCTTCCGGATTAATTTCTTTCTTCAATATTTCTACTGAAGCGGAATCAAGATTCCTGACTTTATCCGCCGCAGAATCATCAACCAGATTATTTTTAATTAACAATCTGGATGCTTCATTTATAATTTTACCGCTGTTTCCTCTGCCTAAGTCAAACCAAAGGTCAGCATGCTTAGCCATCTTAATTTCGGAAGAATTTACAAAGACTACTTTTGCTCCATTCTTTTTAGCTTCTTTAATCTTCAGATCAACAATCAAACTGTCTTCCATCAGATTAGAGCCAATAACTACAATTACATCGGCGGCAGAAATATCTTTAAAGCCAGCAGTAGAAGTTGTAATCCCTAATGTTTCATCCAGACAATTCCGGATTTTGGAATTATTCAGATAAGAGAAACTGGAGATATTGTTGTTCTTAAATCCTGCTCTTGCCAGTTTTTGAAGAAGATAAAGGTCCTCGTTCGAAAGTTTTGGCGAAGCAAAAACTGCAACAGAATCGGCGCCATATTTTTCGATTGTAGTTTTAATTTTTTTCTCGGCGGCAGCAACAGCTTCATCAATGCTGATAAAATGGTACTCGCCGTTACGTTTAACCTGCGGTGTAAATAATCTATTCTTCTCATAAAGGTATCTGTAGCCGAATCTGCCTTTACTGCATAAAAATCCGTTATTGTGAGAAGATTGAATTTCTTCGGTTGAGTTGGAAACAAAGAAAATGTCATCATTAATTTTCTTAAAATTAACTTTACAGCCGACCGAACAGAAATTACAAACAGTTTCATAGTTTTCTTTTTCGAGAGTACCCAGAATTTTGAAAGGATACTTTTCAGCAATTGAACCCGTAGGGCAAACGTCAATACAGTTTCCGCAAGCAATACATGTTGTGGCCAGCAGAGGCCTTTCCATTGCCGGTTTAACTACGGATTTGAATCCGCGATAAACGAAACCAAGCGCAGAAACTTTTAAGACATCGCTGCAAGTTCTTACACACTTACCGCAGCTAATGCATTTATTGGAATCAATTACAATAAAAGGATGGCTATTATCAACTTTATATTTATTAACTCCGCCGACAAGTTTAGTTACATCAACTTCATATTCATCACAGTATTGGCGCAGAGTACAATCAGCGTATTCGGAACATCCGCATTCCAGGCATCTGCCGGTTTCGCTATCGCACTGGTGTTCGTCGAATGTCTGCTCTACTTCTTTAAAAGTATGTATTCTTTCTTCAACTTCAATCTCGGCAAGTTTTTCTCTAGCAATCTTTTCAAACTGCTCAAACTCATTTTCTTTTATCGTAGTAAGTTTGTGTTTAAAACTGTAAAACTTATGAGGAGCTTTTTTAGCCTCACCGTAAGTCAGGAAACTCATTATAGCTAAAGCCGCTTTCTTGCCTTGAGCAATTGATGTAATTGCCGTTAAAGGTCCGGTTACAACATCTCCTCCGGCAAACACACCGGGAATAGTTGTTTCAAGAGTATCTTTATTAACAATCATTGTTCCCCACTTCTCAAGCATAATTTCATTATCGTAGCTTATAAAGGAAGTGTCAACAGCCTGTCCGATAGCACTAATTAAATGATCGCATTCAACAATAAATTCCGAACCCGGAATAGGAACGGGCTTCGGTCTTTCTCCCGGCTTTCCTTCTTCAAGTCCCATTTGCAGGCATTCAATTCCCTTTAGCTTGCCTTCTTCGGCAACAAGAGATTTTGGATTTGTTAAGATTAATATCTCAACACCCTCTTTTTGTGCGGCTTCAATTTCTTCGTGGTGCGCCGGCATTTCCTTGATGCTTCTTCTGTAAACTATTTTAACTTTATCCGCGCCGCAGCGTACAGCAGTTCTTGCCGCATCAATAGCGGTATTTCCGCCGCCGACTACAACAACTGTTCCTTTTAATTCCGGAATTTTGTTCAACATTACTTCGCGTAAGAAATCTATTCCCCGGTAAATACCCTTAACATTTTCTTCGCCGTCTAAACCAAGTTTACTTGCTTTATGCGCTCCAACAGAAATAAAAACAGATTCATATCCGCTGTGAATCAAGTCTTTAATACTGAAATCTGTTCCCAGTTCCACATTAGTTTTAGCTTCTACGCCTAAATCCAAAATCCAGCTTATTTCCGAATCCAATATTTTCTTAGGTAAGCGGTATTCAGGAATTCCATAGCGCAGCATTCCTCCTAACTTTGGAAGTTTCTCGAATACTGTAACTGAATAACCTTCGGTAGTTAAATAATATGCAGCTGTTAAACCGGCAGGTCCGCCCCCAATTACGGCAACTTTTTTATTCTTCCTCTGTTTGAGTTTCGGAATCCATTTATCATGTTCATCAAAATCAGCCACAAATCTTTTCATCGCATTAACCGCAACAGATTCATCCACATAATTTCTTCTGCAGGCGTTTTCACAATCGCGTACGCAAACTCTGCCAATTGAAAGAGGAAGCGGGTTATTGTATTTAATTACTTTTAATGCTTCTTCATACTGTCCCATGGAAATAAGAGCGATGTATGATTGAGCGTCAACGCCGGCCGGACAGTTATTTTTACATGGTCCAATACAATCCGCGTAGTGATTGGACATAATCAGTTCGAGAGCAGTTTTTCTTGTAGAGAGAATTCTATTGCTTCGTGTATGAATCTTCATTCCATTTGCGGCTTTTGTTGCGCAGGATGGAACAAGTTTATTCATTCCTTCAATTTCAACAACGCACAAAAAGCAGGAAGTAAAATGTTCTAAACGATCATCGTGGCATAGTGTTGGGATTTCATCCAGTTTATTTTCTTTTACAACCTGCAGAATTGTTTTATCCGATGTAGCTGTAATTTCTTTACCATTTATTGTAAGTATAATTTTTTCCATAGGTACCTCAGTTTTTGATTACAGCATCAAGGTTGCAAACATCAAAACATTTACCGCATTTAATACATAAACCATTGTCGATAAAGTGTACTTCTTTCTTTTTGCCGGTAATTGCTCCTGTCGGACATGATTTGATACATAATCCGCAGCCTTTACAATAGATATCACTTATTTCATATTCGATCAAAGCAGCACAGCTGTGAGCCGGACATTCTTTCTTGAAGATGTGCGCTTCATATTCTTCTCTAAAATATTTGAGAGTTGTTAAAACAGGGTTCGGTGCTGTTTGTCCCAATCCGCATAAACTTGCCGATTTAATTTTATCAGCTAAGTCTTCAAGAATTTCTATGTCACCTTCTTTTCCTTCGCCGTTTGTAATTCGTTCAAGAATCTCGAGCATTCTCTTTGTACCTAAACGGCAGAAAGTGCATTTACCGCACGATTCATTTTGTGTGAAATTCAAGAAATATTTTGCAAGATCGACCATGCAAGTCGTTTCATCAAGTACGATTAATCCGCCTGAACCCATTATTGCGCCGGTGCGTGTAATTTCATCGTAATCAATTTTTAGTTCCCCCATGCTTGCCGGAATGCATCCGCCTGAGGGTCCTCCCATTTGAACTGCTTTGAATTTTTTATCTTCTTTTATACCTCCGCCAATACCAAAAATCACTTCGTTGATTGTCATTCCCATTGGAACTTCAACAAGTCCGCTCTTTTTAATTTTGCCGGCAAGCGCAAAAACTTTTGTTCCTTTACTTTTTTCAGTTCCTAGAGAAGCATACTTTTCCCAGCCATTAAGAATTATCCAGGGAACATTTGCGAAAGTTTCTACATTGTTAATATTTGTAGGTTTAGCCCATAATCCAGAAACTGCCGGAAATGGAGGACGCAATCTGGGGACACCCCGTTTACCCTCAATTGAAGCCATCAGAGCAGTTTCTTCTCCGCATACAAACGCTCCAGCGCCTTCCTTAATTTTAATATCAAAGTTGAATGAAGAATTAAAAATGTTCTTGCCCAGAAATCCCTTTTCGTAACATTGAGCAATTGCAATTTTTAATCTCTTTATTGCAAGAGGATACTCAGCTCTTGCATAGATATAACCTTCATCCGCACCAATTGCAAAAGCAGCAATCATCATTCCTTCAAGAACTGAATGTGGATCACCTTCAAGAACACTGCGGTCCATAAAAGCACCGGGATCTCCCTCGTCGGCATTACAAATTATATATTTTTTATCCGACTGCGAGTTATAGGCGAATTTCCACTTCATTCCGGTAGAAAAACCTCCGCCCCCTCTTCCTCTCAATCCCGATTTTATAATTGCATCAATAACTTCTTCTCTAGTAGAACTTTGCAAAACTTTTTGAATTGCTTCGTAGCCATTTCTTGCAATGTAATCATCTATTACAGTTGGGTTAATTTCGCCGCAGTTTCTAAGAACAATTCTTTGCTGATCTTTTAAGAAACTATCTTCTTTAAAAATCGTTTCACTCTTTATAATCCAATTATCGATTGGGTTATTATTAATAATGTGTTCGTTGATGATTTTTCCAACTCTATCAACTGTAACTCTTGAATAAAGATAGCTTTTGTTTTCATCTTCTATTTCAACTAGCACTTCTTCGTAGCACATTCCATTACAACCAGTCTCACAGAGTTCAGCTATTGACGGTTGTTTATCCAATTCTTCTCTAAACTTATTATAAACTAATTCACCACCGGCAGAAATTCCGCAAGTACCAAGTCCAACTTTAATTTTTTTCATTTGCGGCCTCCACTAAAGACTTACTGCGGAAATTTTTGAGTGTTTTCTTGATTTTATCAGTTGTGAGATTACCAAACGTAT
>JBHEKZ010000132.1:0-2962 GCA_041859025.1 Melioribacteraceae bacterium
TCCATTGCGATGAAAACTTGTGATAAAGCATGCTCATACTTTTGCTTGCTGATCTCGAGGGTTGATGTTCCTCCGGAAAGAATTGTTGCAAGCAGATCAACAAGTAAAGCCAAGCCGGCGCCTTTCCAATATCCCGCTGGAAGAACTCGCCTCGTTTCTAAAATTTCTGTCGGATCAGTTGAAAGAATACCTTCTTTGTTATATCCGCCATACATAGGCATCTGCTGATTTTTTATTTGCGCCGCCTCAAGTTTTCCATAAGAAAATTGAGACATCGCCATATCAAGCACAATAGCTTCGTCGTTAAAAGGCGCGCCGAATACAATTGGATTATTGCCTAATTTTGGATTAACAGCGCCCCATGCCGGCATTAAACCGAGAGTGTTGGTCCAGCTTATAAATGCGAAACCTTTTTTTGCGGCGCGCCATCCGTATGTTCCGCCGCGCATCCAGTGGTTTGTGTTTGCCAAAGCAACACACCCAATTCCATATTGATTTGCAAGCTCCATTGCACGGTCTGTTGCCTTAAGAGCATTTAAAATTCCAGCGCCTAAATTTCCGTTCCACTGCTCTAAAGCTCCGGCGGAGTGTTTTAATTCCGGCTCGGCGTTTACATCAACAACTTTTTCTTTAACATAAAGAATAAATCTTGGAAATCGGTTTACACCGTGGGTGTAAACTCCATCTACACTGTTCTCGGTAAAAACAAGTGCAAGAATATTTGCTTTCTGCTCGGTGAACCCGACTTTGAGAAGCACACGCAAAAACTCTGCTTTAACTATATCGAGGGGAATTCTCATGAGGAATTTCTTTTATCAAGCGGTTTAATTATTGCGATAATTATTAAGGAAATGATTTCGAATAAGAGACCGAAAATTACCCATATGGGAACGTTTCTGTTTTTCTTGTAAGCAATAAAACCGCAACCGACCGCAGAAGCTATGTGCAGTATGATTATGGAAGCAAACTCTATAAAGTAATTTGTAAATAAGTTATCCAATTCTAAAACACCTCATGCTCATTGCCCCGAAAGTTACTTCTTCGTGAGTATAAATGATAGGTTCATTTTTTTCTGCAAGAGCTAAACTATAAATCATAGGCACGTAGTGATCTACAGTCGGCACAGAAAGCTTACCCATTTCGCCGGCGTTTTCGTAACTGATAATGCTGTTAAACTCTCTCGCATCAATTTTGCTTTTAATCCACGCATCAAATTCTATCGCCCAGTCTAAAGCAAACTCTTCGCCGTGAGTTCTTACTGTTTGAAAACTTAACCTGAGATTGTGAACAATATTTCCGCTTCCGATAATCAGCACGCCTTTTTCGCGTAATGATTTAGCTGTTGGGCTAAATCAAAATGATATTGCATTGGCTTGTAATAATCTATACTAAGCTGAAATACCGGAATATCTGCATGAGGAAAAATGTGTTTGAGTATTGTCCAGCTTCCGTGATCAATTCCCCAATCGCTGGAAGAAAGAATATTCGAACTAAGCTTAGTGGTTTCTTCAGCAAATTTTGGCGAACCGACGGCAGGGTACTTTACTTGGTACAAGTCATCCGGGAAACCGGAGAAATCATAAATTATTTCGGGCTTCTCATGAATGTTCACATATGTTCCATTTGTAAGCCAATGTGCGGAAATAACAAGAATCGCATTTATCTGAAACTCCTTTTTAATATCGTTCCCAACTTTATTTAAGCTGCGCGTAAAGGAGTTATCATATAAAGCATTCATTGGATTGCCGTGACCAACAAACAAAACCGGAAGTTTGTTGGTTTTTGCAAATTTTCCGGCAGCTGAATTCAAGTCGTTAAGAGTCATTTTACTTTCAAATTCTTGTTAATAAATTAATCTAATTTTGTCTTATAAGAAGTATTTTTCGTTTAGTTAATTAATAACTAACATACTGGGTTAAACATGACAACAAAAAAAATAATTCAAATCGTATCTATTCTGATTTTATGCGTATTGACTGCCTCAAACTATGCTCAACCGCAATTCAGAAACAAAATTAACTTTCCGGATATTCTTGGTTACAAATCGCTCAAGTGTGATTTTCATACTCACTCAGTTTTCTCGGACGGCAATGTTTGGCCCACTTACAGGCTTGAGGAAGCATGGCGCCACGGTTTAGATGTTATAGCTTTTACAGATCATCTGGAATATCAGCCTCATAAAGATTATCTGCCTTCAAATCATAACGCACCTTTTCAAATTGCTAAAAAACTCGCCGATGATTTGGGCATCACTTTAATTCAAGGATCTGAAATAACACGCAAGATGCCTCCCGGACACGTTAATGCAATTTTCGTAACGGATGGAAACGCGCTGGTTAAAGATGATTGGAAAGACGCGGTTCTTGAAGCGAAGAAACAAGGCGCCCTTTTATTCTGGAATCATCCATCGTGGGTTTCTCAACAGCCGGATGGAATAGCTAGATGGTATCCGGAACATGACTGGATTTTAGAAACCGGAATTCTTTTTGGGTTGGAAGTTTATAATGCTAATGTTTATTCAGCAGAGACTCATCAATGGTGTCTTGATAAAAATCTTGCGGTTCTGGGAAATTCCGATGTACATGATCCGCTTTCGTTTGAATGGGCTGCGGAAAAAGTTGCACACAGACCAATTACTCTTGTCTTTGCAAAGGACAGTTCGCCCGAATCAGTACGCGAAGCATTGTTAGACAGAAGAACCGCTATTTGGTACGATCAAAAATTAATCGGCAGTGAAAAATATTTGAAAGAGATTTTTAACAAAAGTATTTCGCTGAACAAGAATAAGTTTAATGCGGTGGGACGTGAATCGAAATATCTTCAAATAACAAACAACAGCGATGTTGATTATGATTTGAAACTTGTCAGTGCAAACACCAGCATACAATTTCCTAAAGAGATTAAATTGATGGCTAACAGGACCTTAAACGTGAGTTTACGAGCTGCAAAAGATGATATTACA
>JBHEKZ010000207.1:0-5092 GCA_041859025.1 Melioribacteraceae bacterium
AACCGTCTGCTGTACACAAACATGAGACTCAATTCCGCATGCTACAATCTGCTGAACACATCTATTTTTCAACTCTTCAAATAAATTACCGGCACCAAAACAGCTAAACGATAATTTATCAAACAGAACAGCTGCGCCAAGCGCTTCCTTAATTCTTGCTTCAGTACCGCCAAGCCCCTTTGGATATTGCTCTGTATAATAAACTGGAACATTCATAACTTTGAAACCATTGATCAGTTTCAAAGTATTTGCGACAACCGTTTCCCAATCATTAATTACAGGAAGGATTCTTTCTTGGATATCTATTACAAGCAACGCGGTTTTTTCTTTGCTTAATATTTGCGGATGGCGTTTCATTTGTTGCCCTTTCGAATTTTAGTATATAGGATTCATCCCGTATTTACCGCAAGCGTACATCATAAGTAAAGAAGTGATATCAATAGCCGCACGTTTTTCTTCATCTTCAGGAATAATTAAGTCATATACTTCAGCTACAAATTTCATATTGGAAAGAATTTTCTTCAGTTCGGAAAAAGTTGGTTCGCCATGCCAGTTGGAAACACGTTTAACCAAGTTCTGTTCGTTACGGCGCATAAACTCGGAAAATGAAATAATATTTTGGCTTAGTTTAGTTCTCGGTTTACAAATTGTGATTAAATCATTTGTATACTGATCCCACTTGTTAGCGAGATCATCGTTCTTATCATACATCAGGAGTTTTGCTTTTTCCGGAGTGAACTGAGCGTGTGTGTAAGCCTTAAATTTTGGGATGAGTACATAGCCGTCAAAGCTGACTATATCTGTTTCATCTTCAACATACTTCCAGCGTTTTAAAAGTTTTGTTGGTGTAAATACAGAAACAACTTTGTCAAGTTCGCTATCAATAACAACAAACTTTCCTTTCTGATAACTTACAACCGTACACCAGTGTTCCCAATTTTTTACACTAAGAATACAAGGATATCCTTCTTCAACTGTTGAATCAACATTCTGCGCGCATCATCCGGATTACTTGATTGAAAATGTTTCATCTTGCAGTTGAAACGGCGGGCGGCTCTACCTAATCCGAATTCATCTGTTCCGGCCCACCACGTACTTCCGGAAATTATTCCAATCTGATCTTCATCTTTAAATACGCCCAACATCACTAACGCATACTTAAGTGCGAATGGACCACATTGATATTTGTTTGGTTGTGGATAAAAGCTCATTTACTTTCCCGCGTTCACTTCGGGACAAAAATAATAAAACTTTTGAATAGCAAAACGAATTTGTTTAGTTTGTCACAAAAATTTTGAGGATTATGAAAGTAGCTGTCGTATTTAATGAAGCAATGCCGGAACTCTACCAGAAGCCTAAGAGTAAATCTAAAGATGTCGACTTTAAGCCCCATTTCAGCCTTGATGCACCCGACCCGATCTCCGAATTTGATCTAATTGCAACTTCGATTCAAAAAGCCGGTTATGAGGCTTATACTCTGAACATAATGGATAGCCTGAACACCTTTATAAAGGATTACGACAAAAATAAGCCCGACGTTGTGTTCAATTTGGTGGAAATTTTTAATGACCAGCCCCGTTTGGAGATGCATTTTACCGGTTTGATGGAGTTATTGGGTGTAGCCTATACCGGTGCAACGCCAATGGCTCTAGGTACTTGTCAGAACAAAACATTAACCAAGCGGATACTAAGTACACTCGGCATTAGAACACCTCACTATAAAATTTTAACGGATATGAAAAAATCATTCCGTTTGGGCTTACACTATCCTCTTATTGTAAAACCGGCTTGGGAAGATGCAAGTGTCGGCATAGATGACGGTGCTATCGTTTACGATGTTAAAGCTCTAAAAAAGCGAGTGGAATATGTAATCACTTCATTTAATCAGCCGGCATTAATAGAAGAGTTTATTGTTGGCCGCGAATTAAATGTTGCAGTTTTTGGTGATAAAGAATTGCGTGTATTGCCGATAAGTGAAATCGACTTTTCTGCAATGCCTAAAAATTTACATCCGATTGTTAGTTACCAGGCCAAATGGGATCCTATGCATGAAGCATATCATAAAACCGTTCCAATTTGTCCGGCTCCATTAACAAAGAAAGTAAGAGTAGAGGCAGAGAAAATGGCTCTGCAATGCTTCCGCGCTGTTGGAGTAAGAGATTACGCACGCGTTGATATGCGCCTTTCCAAAGAAGATAACAAATTATATGTGCTGGAAGTTAACCCGAATCCAGATTTGCAAGAGGGAGCTGGATTTATGCGCTCGGCTAAATATGCCGGATTCTCATACCGCAAAATGTTAAAAATGATTATTGATTTGGCTTACGAAAGAAAACTAGCTGCTAAGAAAAAATAATTTTAGAGAAGGGTTAACTCCCCTTCTCTAATAATTCTATAACCTCAAGTAAATTCATTGCTTCAAAGTCTGGTTTAATTACCGAATCGGTCGGAAGCGGGTACTGTGTTTTACCGGTGTAAATTAGAATTGAATCCGCACCAAGATTTTTTGCCGCTTGTATATCCGTCTCCATATCATCACCAAGCATCAAAAATTTTTGAGATAAATCGAAACCCAGAAGATTAAGTGCTGAAGAAAAATACAATGGCGATGGCTTTCCAATTAAAGTAGAAGGTTTGTTAGCAGCATATTCAATAGCAACAACAAAAGGACCAACATCCATCAACTTACCATCTTCAGCGGTTTTCCAGTAACGGTTTTTGTGCATTGCAATAATTTCAGCGCCTTCGTGAACCTTTTTGAATATTTCGTTCATCGTTGTAAAATCCCACTTCTTTCCGTAATCGCCAATAATAATTGCTTGGGGATGTTCGTAATCCAAAATTCCATTAAACAATGTCTTGATATGATCTGTACAGTAAACCGCAACGCGACGGTAACGGCTTCTAGCATACATAGCGGCCGCCTCGGAAGCGGTTAAGATTGGTATGTTTGTATGAATTCCATTAAACTCGAAAAAAGTTCTCACATCGTTTGCGGTTGATAGAGTAGAATTACTGAGAATGCAAGTTTTCCGCTTCGATTTTTTTAAGTAATCAAAAAACTCTTCGATGTGCGGCGCGGGTTCTTTATCTAAACGAAGAACACCGTCAAGATCAATTAATATTGGAAGTTTCAACTCTCTATTCCTCTTCTAGCTAATATTCCTTTCTCGTAATAATGCTTCACTTCTTTCATTTCCGTAACAAGATCCGCTTTCTCAATTAATTCTTTAGGGCAATATCTTCCGGTTAATATCAGTTCTACATTAAAAGGCTTTTCGTTTATAAACGGAAGTATTTCACTAACGGTAATCAGACCGAAATACGTCGCAACTAAAACTTCGTCCAGAATTATGATATCAAAATCGCCACTAAGCATTTTGCTCTTTGCTATTTCAAGTGCATTCTTAGCTTTATCAATTTCTTCTTTAGGCGGTAATTCCTTGCGGTAAACGTAATCATCCTTTCCGACTTGTTCAATCACAATAAAATCTTTTAATGTCGAAAGTGCAGATACCTCATTGTACGGGAATTCTTTCATTAACATTAAGAAGTAAGAGCGCAATCCGCTGCCGGCAGCGCGCACAGCCTGTCCAATTGCGGCTGTAGTTTTTCCTTTACCGTTTCCAGTATAAATTTGAGTAAAGCCACGTTTTAATTTATTCATCAAGAATGCTTAGGAATTAGTTCTTTTCTATTTTGGACTTTTTCAAGTATTTGACGTTTTTCTTCTGGTGAAATATTTGTCCAACTTATTATTTCATCAATCGTTCGGAAACACCCTTTACAAAGTTTTGTCTCAAAATCCATAAAGCAGTTATTGTTGCAAGGCGAAGGTACATGTTCCTCTTTGTACATCCGGGCCCTTTCTATAAGTTGTATTTTCTTAATAAATATAAAACTTAATCAGAAAGTTCCAAAATAAAGGCGAGTTCAAGCTCGCCTTTATAAATTACTCAATTTGTATTCTAATTAAGTCATTCAATTTTGCTGCTTTCTAATTCTTTTATCAGTCTATCAGTTTTATAAACAAATTTCAAAGCTTCGATAAGTCCGTAAGAATCTGTTGCAACAGCACGATTGTTTTCCGGAAGAAAGATAAAATCTCCGGCGAGACTTTCTAGGTTGCCATCGTGTACTAAACCAATTACTTCTTTGTTCTTATTAATCACCGAACTGCCGGAATTTCCACCAACAATATCATTTGTTGATGCAAAAGCGATTGGTGTTGCCAAATCAAATCCTTCCGGAATTTTTTGCCAGCGAGGATGCAATCCCCACGGATATGGTTTACGCCCAAATGAATTCCATTTATCCCACAAGCCAAAGTAAGTAGTTTTACCCGGAGCGAGTGTTCCGTTGTATTCGTATCCTTCAATTTTCCCATCCTGAATGCGCAGCGTTCCGGTCGCATCCGGAGGAATTTGATCGCCATAAACTTTATAAGAAACCTCGCCAAGAAGCTGGTTTAGAACTGTAATTGTATTATTGACCTCAGTTATCTTAGCACGCATTTCTTTCAATTTATCCTGAGTGTTTTGCAAGAAATAAATAAAGGGATCGTTGCAATTCAGAATTTCATCCGGAGATTTTTTCAACAGTTCATTTAGTTTTTCCTTTGTGCTCAACAGAGAATTGCGAAGAACAAAGAAAGCGGCATCCTCATCCTTAGCATTGCCGAACATTTTTTTGACAAGAGGGTGTTCATCACCGAGAATTCCTCGTATTACATTTACTTGAGCGCGTACAATTTTTGTCTGGAATTCAACATCAAGTTTTTCCGGAAAAATAGATTGAATTGTTGCCGTCAGTTTATCATTCTTGTAATCCGCTTCTCGATTTTCTTCCGTAAGCTTCATTTGCTGAGCATACTTAATTACCTTTTCCGCAATTGGAAAATAAACTGAACTGTTACGCGGACTGTAATTGAAAGCCGATGCTTCATCAACATACTTTCTCATTTCGTCAAGGTTTGTTTTAATCGCTTCCCAAACATGCCCATATTTTGCTTTTAATTCCGACGATGAGTTTACTTTTTCTCTAAGCTTCTTTTCAAAGTCACGCTTTTTAGTCATAATATACTCATCTCTCA
>JBHEKZ010000362.1:0-4011 GCA_041859025.1 Melioribacteraceae bacterium
AAAGAAGATGAATACAAAAAATTAATGGCTCAATACGAACATCCTCTCTCCAAAAGAATTGGTGAGCAAGCTCGTGAGGTTGGCGGACACGGAGGCATGGATTTCATTATGGATTATAGATTGATTCACTGTTTAAGAAACGGTTTACCGTTAGATCAAGATGTTTACGATGGCGCTACATGGTCTAGTATTGTTGAGCTGAGCGAAATGTCTGTAAAGAATAAAAGCAAAGCAATTGAAGTTCCGGATTTTACACGTGGAGCTTGGAAAACTACAAAACCAATAGGAATTATCTCTTAGAACTTATTGTAGAGACTTGCCGGTGCAAGTCTCTACACATATCACTAAATATTTTCTAAATAATCTACCATAAGCCTTACACCGTAACCGGTATCCCAATTCTTTGTGTAATTATTATAATCATGCTTAATTGCGGGACCGGCTAAATCTATGTGAGCCCAAGGAATATTTTCATCAACAAAATGTTCTAAAAATTTTCCGGCAGTAATCGCTCCGCCCCATCTGGGACCAAGATTGGGAACATCTGCAATATCACTTTTGATCATTGACTTATAATCATCTGAGAATGGCATTCTCCACAAACGTTCAAAAGTTTTATTGCCCGATTCATTTAGTCGGTTAGCCATATCATCATTTTTTGTAAACATACCAGCCATTATTACCCCTAAAGCAACAGCTATAGCACCGGTTAAAGTTGCAAAATCAATAATCTCATCGGGCTTCTGCTTGGAAGCATAATGAAGTGCATCTGCTAAAATTATTCTTCCCTCAGCATCTGTATCTTTTACTTCGATAGTTTTGCCGGAAGCAGATATGATAACATCTCCCGGTTTATATGCCGAACCATTAAGCATATTTTCAACGCACGGGATAACCCCAATAATTTCTACCGGTAGTTTCAATGAAGCAGCAGCTTTAATTGTTCCTACAACACATCCGCCGCCGGCCATATCAGCTTTCATTTCCAACATGCTTTGTGTTGGTTTTATCGAAAGTCCGCCGCTGTCGTATGTAACACCTTTTCCAACCAGAGCAATTTTTTTACGCGATACTTTTGGTTTGTATTCAAGAACCATCATCAACGGATCATAATCACTAGCACCGCCAACAGCAAGAATCGCATTCATCTTTCTCTTCTGCAATTCTTTTTTATTCATGACTGTTACTTTTACGCCAAGTTTACTCAACTCTGATTTTGTTCGCTTCGCAAATTCTTGCGGTGTTAAAGCAATTGCAGGCTCGTTAACTAAATCTCGGGTAAAGTTAACAGCCGACATTACCGGAGCTGTTTTATCTATAACTTTTTGAACAAGCGATTTATTGGAATAATGAAGCACGAACTGCAAATTTTCTTTTTGCTTCTTATCAGTTTTATACTTGTTAAAAGTATAATTACCGAGATGAATACCTTCAACAATAGTTTGGATCAGATATTCATCACTTATAAAATGCCCCGGGAAATGGCTGAATTCCGAAATTACAACATGCACAACTTTAATCTGTTTTGATTTTAACGTGGGAATTAATCCCGCAAAATAATCGCGGAAAAAATCTGATGAGAAGTCTTTATCAACCTTAGCTTTCTTTAGAAAAATTACCGACGGTTCTCCGAATGATGAAAAGTATGTCAGCTCGCTGTTTTTCTTATCCAAGAAATTATTTTTTTGGATAAGATTTTGCGGAAAACTGAATGCCGCAAAGAAATCATCAATCAGCTTTTCTAAATTTTCTCCCTCAATAAAGAACTTAACAAGACCATTTCCTTCACCAAATTTCAGTTTGTCGTTTTCTGCTTTGATACTAAGATTAAAATGCATTCTTTCTCCTAATTATTCAGATATTTTTGTGCCGCACTAATTACTTTCTCTTTTATAGATTCAATAGTAACATTAAAAAGTCTTGAGCCGGAAGCATTGCGATGGCCGCCGCCGTTAAACTCTGCCGCCAGTTTGCTCACCGGAATTTCTCCTTTTGACCGGAAACTTATTTTTATTCCATCATGCAGTTCATAAAATAAAATTCCGATTTCAGCGGTATTTATAGTTAAACAATAATTAACAAACCCGTCAACATCTGCTTCGCTCGAATTGTTGTTTTTTAACATTTCATCTGTAACAATCATGTAAGCAATTTTACCGGTTGAATCCAAATTAATAGTACTGAGTGCCTCACCAAGAAGTTTTACTCTGCCGAAATTAAACTGGTTATAAACCTTGTCATAAACTGTCGGCGGATTCACACCGTAAGAAATCAATTCAGCAATTATTTGATGAACTTCCGGCGTTGTTCGTTCAAAGCGGAATGATCCGGTATCAGTCATTATCGCAACATATAACTGATTAGCAATGAAACTATCCAGTTCAACAATCTTCGTTTCTTTGATAAACCGAAAAAGAATTTCTCCCGTAGCAGAGAACTCGGTTCCGCCAACAATAAGGTCAAAAATATTTTCCGGGTCTTGGTGATGATCAATACAGACCTTGATTCCTTTGAAACCACGAAGCGGCGCTTCCATTTTTACTACTCTTGCGGCGTTATTCAAATCGAGGATCACACACACATCGGTTTCATCAAATATTTTTCCGTGTGTTGAAGCATCAAATTTCTCAATCACACTTTCTTCATCTAAAAATCCCAGATTGTAAGGAGTAGCGCTATGGTTGATTATTCTAACTTGCTTGCCAAGTTTCTTCAATATATCATAAAAAGCTAATTCAGAGCCGAGTGCGTCAGCATCCGGATTAACATGCGTCATTAAAAGAAATGAATTATTCTCTTCAATATTTTTTTTTAGTTGTATATAAGCGTTCATTCAACTGCCAGTTAGTTCATAAATAAGTGAGGCGAAGAAATCTTCGCCTCAAAAATGATAAGCACATTCTTTAAATCAAAATGTGTAATTAATTTACTTCCCAAGTGCCGGACTTAAACATCAACTTCTCGTAAGTGCCTTCACCTTTTTTCTTTTTAACGTCTTCAATCTGGTGCACGTAATCAATATCGTAAGCTTCTTTATTGTATTGACGGAAAATTCCAACCGGTGTTGGAAATCCGGGAATATCCGTAAAGCGGGCTAACAAGAATACACGTGTTGGATTATCATCAAACTCATCATGAACCCAGCAATCATTAATTGAATGAACCCCGTCGTTCAAATCAATTACTACAGGATTCAATCCGTCCAGTTTAATTCCTTTATCTTTATTCGCTCCAAACACTAGCGGTTTACCATGCTCAAGGAAAATTACATTATCAGGTTTAGTTTCTTTTTCAGTTAACGGAAAGAAAGCGCCGTCGTTGAAAATAGGACAGTTCTGATATACTTCAATGAAAGCAAGCCCTTTATGTTTTGAAGCGCGTGTAATCATTTCCTGCATGTGTTTCGGATCGCGGTCTAAAGAGCGAGCGACAAAAGTAGCGCCGGAACCGGTAGCAACTTTAATAGGATTAAATGGCCAATCAACAGTTCCGTACGGTGATGATTTCGTTGTTTTGCCTTTTTCCGATGTTGGTGAATACTGACCTTTAGTCAATCCGTAAATTCTATTATTGAACATTACGATTTTAAGATTGATGTTCTTTCGGCAAGCATGAATAAAATGGTTACCGCCAATACTCATCATATCGCCATCACCTGTAGCAACCCACACTTGCAATTTTGGGTTTGCAAGCTTAACTCCGGTTGCAATCGCAGCGGCTCTTCCGTGTATTGTGTGGAAGCCGTATGTGTTCATGTAATAAGGAAAACGGCTTGAGCATCCTATGCCGGAAATCCAAACGATATTCTCTTTCTTCTCGCCAAAATCGGGAGATGTTTTTTGAACCTGAGCAAGAATAGAATAATCGCCACAGCCCGGGCACCATTTTACATCTAAGCCGGATGAGAAATCTTTAGCTGTGTATTTCACTTCTGGTACTTGATCTATTTTATTTTCCATTGTTGCCTCCTAACACTTCAATAATTTTCTTTTCAATCTCAGCAATCTTAAA
>JBHEKZ010000452.1:0-3935 GCA_041859025.1 Melioribacteraceae bacterium
CAAAATCTTCTCGGTAATGGAGATAGTACTTGAGGACAGACACAACCAGCTCAGCATGATCAATTTGAAACTGAATTATGTTTTCTAATCGTTTCGTTGCGGATTTGGGTTGTGGTAATGCTTGTCTATGTTGACCAAGCATCCGATTAGCACGGTTATACATAGCGTTGAGTAACGAATCTTTATCTGCGTAGTAATGGTAAATTACCGATTGAGCAATCGGCACATGTTTACCAACCAACCGCATGCTCACTCCAGCGCAACCATAGACTGCAACTAAATGAGTGGTGGTTGATAAAATTTTTTCGTGTGTATCTTCAATGGGTTGTTGCAACATAACTGAACGCATTATACCACAGAAATATTAGAACTATAGTTCTAAATTCATTAAATCAATTATTATTTATGCGGTAAAAAGATGTGATGTATATTTTGTTATCAATTGTTAGACAATTGGTTTTTAAACGAATTGAATGGTCTTAAATAGAATCTCCAAGCTAGAATAATAATTATTAAGGGTAATACTAAACAAAGAATTAATATATAATTATAATTTGGGATTGACTCTAAAGATTTAGAAATGTTTGGAAATTTTTCATCTACAATTATTAATCCCCAAAAGAATACATTTATATAAAATCCTCCTAAAAATATTGCAAAAAAATCTGGATCTCCTCTCCAGAAGTTTAAAAAGGGTGATTCTTTTTTCATCACAAGTGACCAATTTTCACCACCACCAGATATACTAAGCTCTTGCTCATTGATTGTTTTATCACAGAGAATATCAATTGAAGTTTTGATCTTATGATCTTTGTAAGAGTTGATATAAGGAAAAGTGACGCTTAAAACATTTCCACTAATTTTGAATTTGTCAAATGATCCCTTTTTTATATTTCCCGTGATACCAAAAATATTTACTTTATTTGGAAATGAAATAGTAATTGTTGGTTTTACAATTGCCGTAGTACCAGAATTAAGAAAAATAATATTAATTAAAGTAAGATTGGTAACTTTTTTATCATTGTAAATAATTTGTATTTTATTTCTAATATTATTATTAATTTTTGTAAGATTAGTAATATCAGTGATTTCACATTCCAAAACAGCTGGACGTTGACGTTTGATTAATTGAGCGAAGTTTAAAATTAATGAAATTATTGCTAAAAGCCAACCATTACCCAACGCACTAATTAAGAATGAAAAATCATTTGTATTTGACATGATTTGTTAGAAAAAGTAGATAAGATTATACCATCACTAAACCAAGGGAATAGTTGTAGCTGATTTAGAAAAGTGGCGGGGAGCATGGGACGAAGTTGGAACTTTGTTAACTATAAATTATGCATGAAAAGAGCTACAAGTAGTGACGATGCCGGTTGGCGTCGTGGGAGCCTTTTGGCGCCCTCCTTGTAGCTCAGTTCTGTTTAGCGGAGATGATACATGTATATCTGGCCACTTTCTAGATGGCGCAGATAGTAGGTTGGGACCTCGAAGTACTGCCCGTAGGCAGAGGCGTCGAGGAATTCATACCCTTCCGGAACAAAAATGGGGGTTAAAACCCCATCTTCGTCCATCCCGAAGACGTTTCCACCGATCTTGCTTTTGAGATAAACGGTTCGAACTTCGAAGTACTGCCCATAGGCAGATGCCCCGAGAAATTCGAACCCGTCGGGGATTGAGAGTGGCTCGTAGGTGGCCAGGCTGGGTTCTTCATCTGGAATTATTAATCCAATGACCCCGACGATCAATGTGGCCACAAGCACCGCCACCAGTACCAGAATTAGAAAATCTAGAAAATCTTCCATGTCGGTCTCCTTTAAACAGAGAGATTGCTGCAAACAAAAGTGCACTCGCGATTGAGTGAACGTATTTGCAGCATCCTCTCTGCTTTTTCCACTGTTAAAGAACCTCAACTATGAGTTGATAATCTATAAATTCTAGCACATTTTGCACAGAAAGTAAAGTTATAGGACATAGATACTTTAAAAACGAAGTGCCATGCAAAAAAATGCAGCAACACAGTCGGAACCTAAGGGCGCGTTATTTACTATCTTTGCTAGAGTGTGACAAAAAAATTAGCAAGTTGCCAGATTTCTTGAGGAGTGAATGGAATTTCGCTCAATTTAGTAGTACCTGTTTCGTGTAGCTTCTTTTCAAGTTTATCGGTGCGCCACGCACCTTCTCCAATTATTAAAGTGTACGAAAGGTCATCTGGCCGTGCGCACTCAATACTCGTGGGAATACTCTCGATCAAACCAAGTTGCTCAAGAAAAAATTCCAAAAATGGCTGCATCGCAGTAACAAGTTCATACATTTCTTCTAGAGCTTGTTTACGTTGTGTCAGAATGAGGTCAATTTTTTCTATAGGAAAGTCAGAATATCCTTTTGCTTCGATAAGACCAGTAATTCGGACTGTCTGCGTTCGCGTCGTTGGATTTTCTATAATTTCGAGTGCTATGCCATCGTTATTTTTTTTAGATTCTCCTCTTTGCGAATACTTACGAACGATTTCAATATATGACAGATAGGCAAGAATATTTGTTTTTTCCGAAGCACGAAGGTTTGGGTCGGAGAGAATTGTGCTGTTAATTCTCTCTACAAACAAGTTATATTCCAGTTCTGGAGCAGTAGAAATATCATGCGTATCAAGAAAAATGTGTGACTTGCTCGTTATGTTTTTTAAAATTGGTCCTGGAATAATACCTTCGAATAGTGGCTTGAGCAGCGCTGGTGTACGAAGTATCTCTAATAAAAATTTTTCTGTTTCAATATAAGCATCCTTTCTCTCACCTAAACTTGCCAGAGCTAATCCTTCGAAGATTTTACCTTTGAAGAGCCCTCCGTAGTCATCCCCGAGTAGCCTTTCTACTGGATACTTTGCTATGGTTTCGGTTATCACTTCTAGACCATCGGTATCATCATAAAAACGAGCTAGTATCTCTCGCTGATGTTGTTGTCGAATTGATTGTTCTTGGGGACTAAGTTTACTAGCAACTTGCTCCAAACTCGTCATTGCATCATCGAGCCACTTGTTTTTTGCATTGTGCTGTTCGACATGTCGATCGATATTTGCATGTCTCTCTGTTTCCATCATTTGGCCGAATTCAGCTTGTTGATTTTCTGACATGTACAATTAGACTATACGCTAACGTATGTGAGCTGCCTAGTAGTTTACTTTTTATGGATTGGCGGGGAGCATGGGAGGAAGTTGGAACTTTTATAATCCTTGCGTATAATTAACTTCACTATTATAGCTGTAATAGACTATCTTCATTATGCATAACCCAGGAAGAAAAGAGCAAGGCACTCCTCTAGATCAAAATAGGTTTGATCTGAAGGATGGTGAAAGATCCACATATTGGAGTCAGTTGTTTAATGAAAAAGCTCCAAAGTTTGTTGAAGAAATGAACAAAGTTGTGAAAATGAACGATACTTTTGGTCTATGTGGTTTGATAAGTTTTCATGTTCTTGGGAATATTATTTTTCCAGATATTTGGTCTGAATTAGGATTTGATTCAGAAAAACTTAAATATGAATTTGATGAATTTGAAAAAAAGAATCCTGATTTTCTAGAAAGTCCAGCAACAAACTTTTTAAAAACAAGAATTGATATTTTTGAAAGAACCTTAACTGCTGTTAAAAAAAGTGTAGAAGTATCTGATATATATGAAAAGCTTGAACAAAATCAAGGATTATATTTTGCAATAGTTATTGATTACCCAAAACATGAAGGATGTTATACTCATTGGATATCTATCTTAGAAATTAAAGGAAATATAGCTGTAATTGCTGGAGATTTAACTCCACTTGGAATAGAAGATAGCTTTATTAAAGAAGTGAATTTTAATGAATTAATTGAACACGTAGCTTTGACTCTTTCAAAATCTCCTACAACTAGAAATGCCGATGTTTTGAAAGGTTCAGCAGTAGAGTAT
>JBHEKZ010000476.1:0-5512 GCA_041859025.1 Melioribacteraceae bacterium
CATACATATCCCGCAAAATGTCGTCAACCTTACCAGTTAGGGATGTCAAATTTGAAGTGTTCTTCTGTTCTTTATCGTAGAAATCGATTTTAACTTTTTCTAGTAAAGTTACTCTCTGCAGTTCAAATTTTTCTAAATGATCAGAGAATAAAATCGCTTTAATCTTTCCCTCATCTGTAAACATTATTTTGGACTTCCAGCTTTCGTGAACGGGAATTTCCCCTTCGATTTTTGACTTGGACATCTGCGGCTGGATTTTTTCTTCTGAGCAAGCAAAAAGTGAAATGGTTAGCAAAACTAAAAACAACTTCTTCATCTTGACTGCAGACCCAATTTAACAAGATCGTGAAGATGAACAATTCCTTCCGGCTTTTTTTCTTTGTTCAGCACAACTAAAGAAGTAATGTTATACTGTTCCATCTGCTGCAGCGCAAATGATGCCAGTAATTCTTTTGTAATAGTTTTAGGTTTCTTCGTCATCACATCTGTAGCAACTAGATTTCGCAAGTCCAAAGATTTTTCCAGCAAACGCCTTAAGTCACCATCAGTTATAATGCCGCTTAAAACTCCATTCTCATTTATTACACAGGTTACACCTAATCTCTTTGATGTTATTTCAAGAATAGAATCTTTGAGCGAAGTCTGTTCGCTGACAACAGGTAAATCTTTTCCGCTAATCATAATCTCTGAGATTTTCAACGAAAGGCGTTTGCCCAAACTTCCACCGGGATGCAAGAATGCAAAATCTTCGGCAGTAAAGCCGCGCATTTCTAACAATGCAATTGCTAGTGCGTCGCCCATAACTAGTGCTGCAGTCGTTGAAGAAGTTGGCGCCAAATCGTGAGGACAAGCCTCTTCTTTAACACTTACATTCAAAATTAAATCGCAATCGCGGGTCAGTTTTGATTCTGATTCACCCAGCATTCCGATTATGTTTACGCCGATCCGCTTAAACATTGGAACAAGATTAAGAAGTTCTTCAGTATTGCCGCTTTTAGAAATCAAAATAACCGTATCATCACTACGAACCATTCCAAGGTCACCGTGTAAAGCATCAGTCGGATGCATAAAAAATGCAGTTGTACCGGTTGAGTTTAGAGTTGCAACAATCTTTCTTGCTATCAATCCGGATTTCCCCATTCCAGTAAAGACAACTCTGCCTGATGAATTATAAATCAGCTCAACAGTCTTAGCAAAATTCTCGTTAATTCCATCTATCAAATTGTTAACTGCTTCGGTCTCAATTCGAACTACGTCTTTTCCTTTAGCTATAATTTGTTCTCTTGTCACCAAATTCCTCTACTTCAAAAAATCGAAAAATGATTTTTTACGCTGAACCATTTTTGCATCGAATAAAGAATAGTCTACATCAATGCGATTCCAATACTTGTTGTATAAAAGAAATGCCTGTCCAAGTTTTTCATCAGAGTATTCATTAAGATTAGTAAAGAGACGGTTTGGATTTAGAGCAACTTCGGGATTGCGCTCATCCATAAGCAGCATCAGTTCATTGTAGAAATTAGTTACCGGAATTAAATAGTTAACTTCATCCTTAGCGCTATAAACCCATATTTTTCTATGTTCTGAAGCAATAGCAAGCACAAGAGATTTTAATATTAAATGTATTTCTCTTACATTCGAATTATCATATGGAGCTTTCTGCCCTGGATTCCAGTTGGAATAAGTCCAGCGGTAAGATTCTTTCATTTCATTAATCCGAGGAGCTAGATCAAAATTCTGAATATCAATTTCAATTTGTTCTTCGCTCTCGTGATGAATAGTAACGTAAATTTCATGGTCATCATAAACAATTTTCGAAATGGCAAAAATTGGCGTGGCTGTTAATTCAAAATCGAGTTCGCTGTCAATCGGACCCAGTATAAAATTACCGCCTCCAAATCTTCCGCGACCAAGCACCACCATTCTGTCAATTTTATCACGATACTGTTTATATCCAATTTTGTTTTCCGGAAGTGCCGATAATAATAATTCTTTCTCTTGAGAAGTCAGTTCGCGCGGAAAATGATCTAAGTTAGTTGTCATATCATTCACTTCTTTATTTGTTTAATGTATTCAATTATTTCAGGTAGAACTTCTCCGCTACCTGCTTTTGTAATAAAGCTTACAACCCTTTTAACTTCTCTCCTTCCATCTTTAGGCACACCGGATATACCGCATTTTTGCAAAAGAGGTATATCTAGAATATCATCGCCAATATAAAAAACTTGGCTGTAATCAATTGTATCGTGCTTAAGAAACTCATCAACCATTTTTACTTTGTTAATGGAATCCGAAAGAAGAATACACTTGCTGTTCGTTTTAATTTTGTCTATTAGGGAATCATTACTTGCTGTAACAATGCCTAGTTTAACATCGTATTGTAATAACTCTTCACAAGCTCTCCTCAGCTGCAGCAAAAACTGATCTTCACTATCAAGAGTCTTTGCTGAATCCTTAGGAAGCAAAACACCTTCCAGATCGAACAAGAACAATTTTATTTCGCTAAGCTTAAGGAGAAGATTACTTTTCATTTTTTACAATTTCATCAATTTGTTTTATCGTAACAAGCAATTTTTTTAACATATCCAGAGGAAGCTGACTTGCAGCATCGCTTAATGCTCTTGAAGGATCCGGGTGTACTTCCAAGAATAATCCATCTACGCCAACAGCAACTGCAGCTTTTGCTATAGTATGAATAAATTTCCTTTCGCCGCCCGATTCAGTTCCCTTGCTAGGCAATTGAACAGCATGGGTTGCATCCATAATAACAGGATAGCCGAATTCTCTCATTATCTGCAGACTTCTCATATCAACGACCAAATTATGATAGCCGAATGTTGTTCCTCTTTCTGTTAATAATATTTTTTTGTGCTTAGTCGTTTCAATCTTTGTTATTACATGCGCCATATCTTGAGGCGCAAGGAACTGACCTTTCTTCACATTTACAACTTTTCCAGACCTAGCGGCAGCTAAAAGCAAATCCGTTTGTCTGCAAAGGAAAGCCGGTATTTGTAATACATCGGCAATATGCGCAACCGGTTCAATTTCCTGAATAGAGTGAATATCAGTTAAGATAGGAACACAAAATTCCTTCTTAACTTTTTCCAAAATTTTTAATGCCTTATCAAAGTGAATTCCGCTAAAAGAGTGAATGCTTGTTCTGTTAGCCTTTTTATAACTGGATTTAAAGATAAACGGAATACCGAGTTCTTCTGTGATAGATTTGATTGCTTCGGCAGTTTTAAGTGTTGTTTTTTCATTTTCAACAACACAAGGACCCGCAATTAAGGCAAGTGGATTGCCATCTCCAATTTTGATTTTGTTTACTTTTACCATAGCTCACTCTGTTTATTCAAAAAGATTTTCTTGTTTTATTTTTCCGCGCTTTTTGTTAAAGCGTAAATAAGCTAAGTCGGTTGCTTCTCTACCGCGCGGTGTACGCTGAATGAATCCTTGTTGAATTAAAAATGGTTCATAAACTTCTTCAATGGTTCCCGGATCTTCATTAACCGCAACAGAAAGAGTGTTTAGCCCAACCGGTCCGCCATTAAATTTTTCAATAATTGTTAGAATAATATCTTTATCCATCTCATCTAAACCAAATTCATCTACTTCCAAAGAGAGTAAAGCTTTCTTTGATGTTGCTAAGTCAATTGATTTTTTGTTTTCGTAATCAGCAAAATCTCTTGTACGTCTTAATAATCGGTTTGCAATTCTTGGTGTTCCTCTGGATCGTTTTGCAAGTTCGTTTGCCGCATCATCTTCTATCGGAATATTGAGAATACTTGCCGAGCGTAAAACAATTTTCTTAATTAAATCATTCTCATAATAATCTAAACGGGATTTTATTCCAAAGCGGTCCCGCAGCGGAGCGGTTAGCAATCCGGCTCTAGTTGTAGCGCCTATCAAAGTGTAATGAGGAAGTTTAATTTGCACTGTTCTCGCATTTGGTCCGCTGTCAATCATAATATCAAGTTTGTAATCTTCCATTGCAGAATATAAATATTCTTCAACTACAGGACTCAGCCGATGAATCTCATCAACAAACAATACAGATTTCTCTTCAAGATTTGTAAGAAGACCGGCAAGATCGCCCGGCTTTTCAAGGACAGGTCCGGAAGTAATTTTAATCTTCACACCCATTTCGTTGGCGATAATATTTGCTAAAGTAGTTTTGCCTAAGCCCGGAGGTCCGGTAAGAAGAACGTGATCTAATCCTTCGCCCCGCTTTCTTGCCGCCCCTATAAATACTTTTAGATTATCAGTAATCTTAGCCTGTCCGGTAAAATCGCTAAATGTTTTTGGACGAAGCGACTGTTCAATCTTCTTCTCTTCATCATTAACAGCTGGAATCAAATCATCAGCACGTTTTTTCAACTAAACTCCTAAACTTGAGATGTAGCCGGCTTCTTTTTGAATACCGGTTTATATTTTTGAAGAAAATGAACCATAAGAATCATCAGCACAATCATTGCAGCGGCAGCTAAAAGAGAATTTGTTAGATTGAGCGACTTTGGCCAGAACATAGCAAAGCCGGGAATCCATGCACTGCCATATAGTATTATCACATGAACAGCATACACAACCAATGTATATCTGCCAACTTCTTGTATCAACTCCGGTATTCGCTTAAGTGAAACAGCAAGCAAAGACATTGCGCTGTTTAACAAAGTTACCACACCGAGACGAAGCAAAATAACAAAAGAGTTATCGGTAATAAAATATTTGTAGCCAATAAAATTCGACTGAATAAGCGAAACTGTAAGTGCCAAGACCAAAAATCCTATACCTAAAGCGCCAAGTTTATAACTAAAGCTTTTTTTGGAATGAATACCCGGATTCTTAGCAAGGTATGTTCCCAGAATTGCTCCGGCAAGTACATAACCGGTCCATGGAAATAGTGGAAATAGTGAACCGGTTCCGGCATAAAAATAAGCCGCAAAAGGAATCGGCAAATAGTTAGCCCAATTGATGTATTCGGTTACATTCCAGATTAAAAAGAAAAAAGCTGCACCTATGGAATAAACCAAATATTCATTCAGCTTTAGTTTTTCTGCTAAGTATGAAAAGAACAGAATGAATAAAAGTCCTATACCTATTAAGTGAAGCGCATCTATTGTGAAAAATGTTAACCACTGCTCATGCGTTACTTGACTAAAATCAATCATTCTATATGTAGGAAATCTGAGCAAATAAGCAGTCAGCATCAGAACTATAAAACGGCTCACTCCCTTCTTTACTCTAGGATTTTCGCTAAAAGGAAGATGAGCAGATCGGAACAAATAAGTAAACGCTACACCGGAAGACACCATAAAAATTGGCGCCGTAAAGCCTCGTATTGTAACCCAGAATCCATAAATCAAAGAATCGTAGGTGCGGTACTCGTCAGCTAGAAAAGCATCTATTGTGTGCCCTTGAACCATCATTATAACAGCGAAGGCGCGCATGAGGTCTATAAAGATTATTCTTTCACGGGTTTGTTTTGCCATTGATCTCTTTTAATAACTGCTTA
>JBHEKZ010000594.1:0-2702 GCA_041859025.1 Melioribacteraceae bacterium
TCTTTAGTATAGGAATTTTCAATAATGTTAGAGAGTAAAACTATGCTAAAGAGTTTTGGAATAGCAATTATTTCGTTCCTGCTAGCTTCTTGCGAAAATCCGTTTCAGTTTAGTTTGTACGATGCCGATACGTCAGATTCAAATGTTAATGAAAAGAATATTGAGAGAATAATAAGCAGCAAAGATGTTAATGACACACTTACAATCGCTGCTTTTGCGGATTCTCACAACTACTACGAAGAATTAAGAAAGACCGTTAAATGTATTAACTCACTTAAGAATGTTGATTTTGTAATTGTAGGAGGAGACGTAACTGAAACGGGTTTACTCAATCAATATGAAACATATTTAAATGAAATTTCTAAACTGAATATTCCGTTCATAACAGTTGTTGGCAATCACGATTTTCTTTCAAACGGCAGCAAGATTTATCAGAAGCTTTTTGGTCCGGTAAACTTCTATTTTGATTACTGTGGCTATCGGATTGTGGGTTTTAACGATAATGTTTGGGAAAACGGTAACAAAGCCCCGGAATTTGATTGGCTGGATGAAGTTCTTTCGGAAGGGAAATGTAAATCAGTTGTTGTAGCACATATCCAGCCTTGGACAGATGCGCAACTCGGCGAGAAATATTCAACAATTTATGAAAATGTGATAGAAGCAAATAATGTAATTATTTCTATCGGGGGACACAGTCACGGATTTGCCCACACGGTAAAAAATGACATTCACTATTTGATATCCGGAAGTGTCACCACTGGCGGCGTTTCTATTATAAAAATTTTTAATCAAGGCGAAATCAAGATTGAAAGGATCAATTTCTAGCTGGTATGAAAGATAACAAGTATGTTAATATTTTTATAGCATTAGTGTTCTTCATAAATAATCTCAATGCTGCTGACGAAGAAAATAATAGTACTCTGTTGCCTAAACATTGTGTAATCCAGTATGCGGGAAATCTGGGCTTATTTTCTACAGGCATTGGCAGCAAAATAATTAGCGATAAATTCTTTGCCGGATTTATGTATGGTTATTTACCAAAATCAAAAAATGATGTAGAAGCGCATACACTTGCAATAAAGCTAGGATACATTTTTCGGGAAAAGAGTATTAAAAACTCTTACCGGTATGCATTTTATTTTGGATCCGGAATAGCTTACACAATAACAAAAAACACTTTTGTAGAGTTGCCAAATCAATATCCAGACGGTTATTACAAACCAAACGCCATTCACTTATTGCCCTTTATTGGCGCACAGTTTGGAATCATAACTGATAGTAAAAGAAACAAATATCTTGGTTTGTATCTTGAGCTGGGAAGCAGCGATGATTATCTATTTAACTATTTATTTAAAAACAGCAGATATAAAGATTCTCTACTGAACGTTGCTATTGGTGTTGTGATAGATGTATAACAAAGTGTGAGGCAATATGAACTTAGCAATTATCGGAGCAGGAAAAATAACGGACTTAAATAGCGAACGATTAAAAACTTCCAATCATTTAATGAAAATTGGAAATGAATATTTAATTGAAAGAATAATTAGCATTGCCCGGAAAAGCAGTATTCAGAGGGTTTGTTGTTTAGTAAATTCTAGCGATACCGCACTTAGAGAATATTTATCAACAACCGATTTTGGCATACCTATCAATCTTATTGTTCAAACTACCACCAGTACTTTACATAGTCTTTTCTTGCTTTCTCCTTATTTTATTAATGAACGCTTTTGTCTGGTAACAACAAATTCAGTTTTTACTGAAAGTGAATTCTCCGAGTTCAGTGCTTTTTCTACATTGCAAGATGAAGTTGATGGTTTTTTAGCAGTGAAAAGATATGACAATGATGAAAAACCTTTGTGCGTTGCTATGGATGAAGAGGATACAATTCTAAAATTCAGCGATTACAGCGAGGGTTATAACTGGGTTACCGGTGGAATCTATTCTTTCTCTCCAAGAATATTTTATGAGATGGAATACGCGTTGGAGACCGGTATCTTAAAATTGCGAAATTTTCTGCGACTCCTTGTTGCTCGGAATTACTTATTGAAGGGCTACGCTTTTTCGAAAATGATTTCAGTTGATAATTTATTAGATATTAAAAAAGCAGAAGAATTTCTTAAATCCGCTAATTAATAGTACATAGAAGCGCAATTTGCACGTTAGGTATTTATCCCCATTTTTTCAGTCAGGGCACAATTGATAGTATGTATTTTGTCGCTAAGTTATAAAAACACTAAAAACCACAGGGTGCATAGCTTTAATTAATTTTCTGGCCTCAAGCTATCTCATTATTCTTATCAAGTTTGTATTTTAAGATTAATTATTGAGACTTATCCTTTTTTCAAAGAAGACTTTGCTGAATAATTAGTATGATCAAACATAAACGAACGGATTTAATACTTGGCTGCAGCGGGTTGAATGCATCGGTGTTTCAATAAAAGAAATGGAAAAATAGTAGCAGAAGTTGTAAAATATTTGTCGCTTGAATTCTTGTCCAAAATTATTTGGCCCGGTTTAATCAACAATAAACGGTATTTACTTGATGGCTGATTAAGCAATCCATTGCCGATTAGTGTTGCGCTAGAAATGAATGCTCAGAAAATTATTGTTGTTAAGGTTTCCCCAAATCCAAAGAGGATTACGGGTAAAATCAAAAAGAAGAAAACGGAAGAATTAAAGTCGTTGACTAAAACACTTCCGGA
>JBHEKZ010000488.1:0-4911 GCA_041859025.1 Melioribacteraceae bacterium
GATTGGAATGGATTCCGGCGCAAGGCATCTTGCGGCCGCTCTTAAAATTCCTACACTTACATTAATTCCGGAGGATAAAATCTCCACCTGGCAGTTTTATTTAGAATCCGACAAACATTTTTTTATACCTGGAAAGAGAAACACTCTGAATCCTGCTGACCAATTTTTAGATATGATAGAAGTAGATGTAGTTTTTAACAAAGTAAAAGAAATACTTGAATTGTAATGCCAACTAATCCTAAAACTATATTGATAGTAAAATGGGGCGCGCTTGGCGATATGGTTATTTCAACCGGCGCGATTCGTTCCGTTAAAGAAACTTACCCGGATGCCCGCGTTGTTTTGCTAAGCAATAGTCTTATGATGCAGATCGCGCCCGGCGGTTCTATAGTTGACGAGCTGATTGTTTACGATGAAAAAAAATATAGGGGCTTTAAAGCTGTTACACATTTGCTGCGGTTGATATTACATCTGCGAAAATACAAATTCGATTTAGCGATAAATTTGCGATGGCATTCCGACCGCTGCGCTATGATTGCTTATTTAAGCGGTGCAAAAGAACGCGTTAGTTCCGGCCCCCATAATATGATGCGTCTTTACACAACTAAAGTCCCATTCCCGCAAGGAAGATACCACGAAGTTCACCGCAATCTCGATATTGTGAAAGCTGTTGGAATAAAAATTAAGGATGAAACACCTTATACGTTCATTTCTAACGCGGATGAATCTTTTGCTCAAGAATTCTTCTTAAAGAATAATCTTACTAAAGAAAAGACAGTTTGTATTCATCCGGGTGCTTCCAAACCTATAAGAGCATGGCTGCCTGAAAGGTTTCGCGAGGCGGCAAAATTACTTACAGAGAAATTCGGCGTTAACGTGATTGTAACATGGAGCGGTAAAGAAAAAGAATTGGCTGACTATGTGGCTACTGTTAATCCGGAAAAGATATTTGTAGCCCCTCATACAAAAAGTATTGGAGAATTAGCCGCGTTGATTAAAAACAGCAAGATGTGCTTAACAAACTGCACCGGACCAATGAATGTTGCCGTTGCAGTAGGGACACCAACCTGCGCCATTCTCGGTTCTTCAGATCCGACAGATTGGGGACCTTTTGGAGAAATTCATCGAACGATTAAATCTCCTCTCGTGCTTGAATCATACACAGATGAACAAGAGGGGGAAGCCATGAAAGCCGTTACTGTTGAGCAAGTTTGGTCTGTTGTTAATAAAAGAATGGAGGAATTGCAGTAGTAAAAGAGGGAATGGCAGAAGCCATTCCCGTTAAAAATTATTTTTTCTCACCTTGCACTTTTGTCTCCAGTTCATTCAGCTCTTTAATCTTCTCATCAAGAATTGACTGCTGTCTCTTCAACTCCTTAAGCTGAGAATCTATTGCCTGCTCATATTCGGATTGATTCCAGTAGCCGCGCTGTTCAAAATAACTCTTGAACAACCAGTTGTGCTTTAGTGCTTCCATGTTTTCTGCAAAACTTGTAGTGGCAATTCTAGCGTATTCACTTGTCTTGGCAAGATTTGTAATAACAGAGGAAACGGAATCGGCCATTCGCTGATCGCCAATTAATTTGCCTAAAGCTCCTTCTCCTTTTTCTACTTTAGAGAGCAATTTTCTTGTATCCAAAATTGTAGCGTCAACCTGCGTAATAACTTTTTGAATGCCTCCGCTTGTGGCAACTATGATATCGGAAATTTCATCCATGCGCTTGGTAATTAGATTCAAACTCTTGTCGGCAGATTGTGTTAGTGAAACAGTTGAGTTATAAAGTGCGTCGTTGTTAACTAGTTTACCTAGACTTCCATCGCCCTTATTTACTTTTGTGAACACTTCGGAGAATTCTTGAGTGAGTATTTTTATATTACTCATTATAGCTTGCGTCTCTTCAATTATCGCAGAAACATTGATTGGGTTCTTCGAAAGAATAGTACCGCCATCGGTAATTTCTGCTTTATCCGGCGAGCCCGGAGCTATTGTAACAATTTTTTTGCCTACCAAACCTTCCGTTTCAATAGATGCGCGGCTGTCTATTCTAATAAATCTTTTCAATGTGACATCAATATTCATTACCACTTCAACTTTGCCGGTTACATCGTCAGTAAGAGAAATACTGTTAATGCTTCCAATATCGTATCCGCTTAAACGAACCGGCGCACCCGGTTTCAATCCTTCTATTTGATTAAAGTAAGCTTTAATTTCGATAGTGGTGCTGAATAATTTTTCTTTATTGCCTAAAAGAAAAATTGAGAGCACCAGCATAACAGTTCCGAGAAAAATAAAAATCCCTAGTCTGGCACCTTCCAACTGCTTAAGCATTTATAGCTCCTATTCTTTAACTAATTCATGACTGAAGAAATTCCGAAGGAACGGATCAGCTGAACTTGTTAGTTCCGATAAACTTCCTTGATATGCAACTTTAGCGTCCCGCAGGAATATCGCCCGGTCGGCAATTATTTCAGCGCAAATTAAATCGTGTGTAACTACAATCGAAGTCATGTTCAACTTCTTCTGCAAATTTATAATAAGCTCGCTTATTTCTTTAGCTGTAATCGGATCAAGTCCGGTTGTTGGTTCATCGTATAACATTAACTCCGGATCGGTAATAATAGAACGCGCCAAGCCAATTCTCTTTTTCATTCCGCCGGAAAGTTCGCTGGGCATTTTATCAATTGCGTCTTCAAGAGAAACCAGCTCCAGCGTGTTTATAACTTTATCATCAATTTCTTTTTGAGCTTTATCCGGAAAATGCTTGCGAAGCGGAAATTCCAGATTTTCTCTTACTGTCATTGAATCATACAAGGCGGCCCCTTGAAATAGAAAACCAATATTCTTTCTCAGCTCATTCATTTCCTTTGCTGAGAGAAGGGAAATATCATTTCCTTTAATATAAATCTTGCCCGCATCCGGATGCATTAATCCGATAATACATTTGAGCAACACACTTTTTCCTTGTCCGCTTCTGCCGAAGACAACAAGATTGTCGCCGCGCGGAACATCTATTGAGACATTATCAAGTACAGATAATGTCTCGAATCTTTTCGAGAGATTTTTTATTTCAACTAATTTATCGTCGGCCATAACCACAAAGAAATTTTTACAAGCACCATGTCAAAAATTAAAATTAATAGTGAAGAAAGAACCACGGCGGTTGTAGATGCTCTTCCTACTCCCTCAGTGCCTCCTTCTGCCGTAAAGCCTTTATAACAACCTACCATACCAACTAGATAGCCGAACACAAAAGTTTTTCCTATTCCCGGAATAAAATCTCCAAACTGAACTGCTGTAACTACAGAGTCGATAAAATATTTTAAAGACATGCTTTCCATTAAGATGATAGCAAGAAAGCAGCCGATCAGCGCAATCATAATAACGTAAACAGTCAGGATAGGCAGAATCATAGTTGTTGCGATTACTCTAGTAACAACAAGATATTTGAATGGATTGATCGCTGATACTTCCATTGCGTCTATTTGCTCTGTAACACGCATTGAGCCAAGTTCCGCACCAATACCGGAACTTACTCTGCCGGCAAATATTAATGCCGTAATAACGGGTCCAAGTTCTCTTACAACTGAAATCGAAACCATAGCCGGAAGAAAATCCGTAGCCCCGAATCTTTGCATGATTGGCTGGCTTTGCATTGTAAGTACAAGACCGATAATTAAACCTGTTATGCTGACTATGCCGAATGTTTTAACTCCCAGCTCATCCATGTGCTTCTTTATTTGCCCAATTTCGAGCGGGGTCTTAAAGGCTTGCTTAACAAACTCAATGTTAAAAACAGTTAAGCCGGTTATTGTAGCGAAAAAATTATAAAGAGTGTCGGCGTTGCTTAGTCGTCGTCCATATTTAATTTTTGGTATTTTCATTCTGACTGAGATAATTTCAAAAGAAAAAATAGCAAAACTTTAGTTCTAATATTGTGAGATAATTAACCCACATTTTCGTAATGATGAATCAGCGGCTCTCTCTCGTTTTGCAGCAAAATTGCAATGGCATCTATCCGGCTGGTTTGTTCTGTAATATTGTTCTGAACTAGATAAGCAGTTGCAACTTTACTAATCTGAGCAATTTTTTTCTTGGTGATGGCCGTTTCCGGATCGCCATACTCCAGACTTTTACGCGCTTTCACTTCCACAAAGACAATTTCATTTTCTACTTGAGCAATTATATCGATTTCGCCATGACCGAACTGAAAATTTCTGGTTATAATTTTGTAGCCATGCTTTATTAGGAAATCGCAGGCAATGTCTTCGCCGGCTTTTCCTTTTGCATGCTGATTTTTATTCTCGTTCATGCTAAACCCCAAAGTTTATTTCTTCTTGCTTTTTGCCAAGTATGTTATTAAGAAATGTAACTCTGTGAATATCTGTCATTCCATGTTTCTTTAATGCCGCAATATGTTCCTTTGTCGCGTATCCTTTATTGCGTTCCCAGCCGTAAACTGAATACTTTTGTGCTAGGTCTTTCATCATTCTGTCCCGGGTTGCTTTAGCTATTATTGAAGCCGCTGCAATCGAAAATGATTTGGAATCTCCTTTCACAACCGTCGTTGTTTTTATTTCCGAAAGAAACGACTTGTTGCCGTCAATCAGAATTAGACCGGGTTTAGGCTCCAGTTTCGAAACTGCAATTTTCATTGCTTTAAGTGATGCTTGCAGTATGTTTATTTCATCAATCTCTTTATGATCAACTATTCCAACTCCGTACGTAATGCAATTTCCGGTTATCCAGTCGTATAATTCTTCTCGTTTAGACTCACTGATTATTTTCGAATCGTTAACCATAGGATGAAACACTTTCTTGTCAAAAATTACTGCTGCTGCCGCAACTGGACCGGCAAGCGGACCCCGCCCGGCTTCATCAACGCCGGCAAGGAGTTTTATTTTGCCCGTTAA
>JBHEKZ010000197.1:0-3162 GCA_041859025.1 Melioribacteraceae bacterium
CGGCAACTTCACTTATGCTATGACAACAGAGAAAGATTCAATCTTGCTGTCGAGTTATATTAATTTGAACACGCAGGATACTTATGGATTTTCAGTTACTTTACCTTACTATAATACGCCGATGATGCCGTTTCATTTGCCAGATTTCATCAGTTCATTCTATGTTTCTCTCAATTACAGATATTCAAAACAAACCGGAAGTTTTCAGACGGAAGATTTATCTCTAACAGATAAAACATATACGCTGAATTCATATATAGGTTTTAGTCTGGGCGCAGGATACGAGGCAAATGTTTCGTTGTACTATCTGCCTAAAACAGAAAACAAACGAACTGTAAGAAGCGAAATGAAGTTCTTATCGTTTTATTTAAGCAAGGCTTTTATGGAAAACAAATTAAGAGCTTATCTATTTATAAATGACATTCTAAACACACAAAAAAGTACGAACGAATCTATAGGTGTAAATTTTTATTCTAAGAATTATTATGAATCGAAAGACAGCAGAGCAGTTGGAATAGGAATCTCTTATACATTTAACGATTACAAAGACAGACGCGACAGAAACATTGATGATGGAAGAGATGCAGGAAACAGAGGATTTTAATTATATAAGATATTTTGATTGTTAATTTTTAATTTGGTTCTAACATTTATTAATTATGGAAATTTACATGCTCGCTTACCTTGAAGGCATTCCGGTAATTGTTAGAACCAGCTTTTTGTTAATACTTTCCAATATGTTCATGACATTTGCATGGTATGGTCACTTAAAAAATCATTCCGACAAAAAATGGTATGTAGCCGCATTGTTAAGTTGGGGTATTGCCCTCTTTGAATATCTCTTACAAGTTCCGGCTAACAGAATTGGATATTCAGAGTTGGATCTGGCCCAGCTAAAAATACTTCAAGAAGTGATAACTCTTTCTGTTTTTGTTCCTTTCGCGGTCCTTTATATGCGTCAGCCATTCAAAATGGATTTTGTTTGGGCGGGTTTGTGCCTAATCGGAGCCGTCTACTTCATTTTCAGATCATAAATAAAGAGAGCTGTTGTGTCATTTGCCGTCAGGTGAGGGAAATTAATACCCAAAATTTATTTGAATAATTATTCACATTTGTGTATAATTATGCCCCCAAATTTATTGAGGTTAGCAGTTGGTAAAAGTTGGTATAGTTGGCGCAGCGGGTTACTCCGGAATAGAGTTGATTAGATTGCTGTTGAATCACCCGGAAGCTGAAATAGTGAAACTATTCGGTCATTCTACTGTTGGCAGTAGAATAGACCAAGTGCATACATCTTTGCGGGGAATGATTTCGCTGGAAATTGAAGATTTTAGCAAAGATGCATTAACTGGACTTGATTTAATATTTGTAGCGCTCCCTTCAGGACAATCCATAAAAGTAATTGCGGAAGCTTACGATACCGATGTTAAGATAATAGATTTAGGCGGAGATTTTAGATTAAGCAACGTCACGGATTATGCAAAGTATTACAAACATGATCACACCGCAATAAATTTACTCGGCGAAGCTGTTTACGGTTTAAGCGAATGGAACGAAATTGAAATTTCTAATGCAAAATTGATTGCCAATCCGGGGTGTTATCCAACCAGTATTCAGCTTCCTCTAATCCCGCTATTAAAAAACGATCTTATAGAAGCTGATTCAATAAGCATAGTTTCTTATAGCGGAACAAGCGGTGCTGGTAAAGCTCTTTCGCAGAACATGCTTTACAGCGAAGTGAATGAAAGTGTTAGAGCTTATAAAGTTGCAAATCATCAGCACATACCTGAAATAAGACAATACTTGCAGAAGTTTGGAGAGAAAGAGACACAGTTTTCCTTTGTTCCTCATTTGCTGCCGGCGACAAGAGGAATCTATACAACCATACATGTAAAGCTGAAGCCTGGAATAACGGAATCAGAAATAAAGAGTGCATTTGAAAGTGCGTATGATAATAAGCCGTTTGTAAGATTACTAGCGCCGGAAATTCCTGAGCTAAAGGATATTCACCATACAAATTTTTGCGATATAAGCTGGAAGCTGGTTGAAAACAAAACACTCGTAATCTTTGCAACAATTGACAATTTAGTAAAAGGAGCCGCGGGACAGGCTGTACAAAACATGAACATCATGTTCGGGTTCGAACAAACAGAAGGACTATTAAAATGTTTCAAGAAGCATATGTTGAGCGCAAAGTGAGTAGAGGAATAACCGCACCAAAAGGATTTAAGTCAGTTGGAATACATTGCGGTATAAAGAAAGCAAAGAAAGATTTGGCTTTGATTGTCTCGGATGTTCCAGCAACTGCTGCTGGAGTATTTACATTAAATAAAGTTCAAGCAGCGCCAGTTTTGGTTTGCAAAGAAGCACTTGCCGGCTCTAAAACATTTCGCGCAATTGTTTGCAACAGCGGAAACGCAAATGCATGCACGGGCGAAAAAGGATACCGGGATGCCGTGACAATGACAAACGAAACCGCAATCGCGCTTGGCATCTCACCAAACGAAGTTTTTGTTTCTTCAACCGGAGTTATTGGAGAAAAACTTCCAATCGAAAAGGTTGTGGATGGAATAAAAAAAGCAGCCGGACAAATAAGCGAAAGCGAATTCTTATCTGCCGCAGAAGCAATTATGACGACGGATACTTTTGTTAAATCGCATCATGTTACGCTTATGATTAATGGTGTAGAAGTCAGCATAGGAGGAATAGCAAAGGGAAGCGGAATGATTCATCCAAACATGGCTACTATGCTCGGATTTGTAACTACAGATGCGGCGATCGATAGCGCGACACTTCAAAAACTTCTGAAAAATACAAGCGATAGAACTTTTAACAGAATAGTTGTAGACGGCGATACAAGCACTAACGATATGGTGATAATGCTGGCAAACGGTGAAAGCGGAATTACAATTGAAGAAGGCACGGAGGAATACAAACAGTTCGAAGAAGAACTTTTTGATTTACTAAAAAAACTTTCGATAGATATAGTTAAAGATGGCGAAGGAGCAACAAAGTTAATTGAAATTACAGTAGACGGCGCATTAACAGACGCAGATGTTGAAAAAGCGGCACGAACGGTTGCCTTGTCTCCGTTAGTAAAAACGGCTATACATGGTGAAGATGCAAATTGGGGAAGAATCCTGGCGGCGGTTGGTTATTCAG
>JBHEKZ010000258.1:0-2526 GCA_041859025.1 Melioribacteraceae bacterium
CTTGAAAAAATAAATGAACTGAATGAAGAAGAACTGATACTAAACGAAATCAAAAGCGCTTCATTCACCTTAACTGAAAAGAACGCGGAGGACTTTTACTACTGGATTGACCGCTTCCTTTTCAAAGAGGAAAAACAGAGAGCTACATTAAAAAGAATTGAAGAAGCCTTCGGCTACCAGAGTATTGTTTTTATTGAATGTTTCCGCGAAATGAATAATCATTTTAAGGCAGCTAAAAAATTTGGCGAAGTTCAAGTATCGTTCGAGCAGTGGAGTAAATTCTTAAGCATTGCTTACGGTTCTTACGAGGCCAGCGAAACCAACTTTATTATACACACTTATCTTAGCGTTTTTGCAAAAATGCTTGCGTATGCTGTTGTTAGCAACGATGCCTACATTGATGATGCCGAAATGAAAGCCATCATAGATGGAACAATCTTTCATAAATTTTCAATCCGCAATTTTGTTGACGACGATTTCTACCATTGGGTTAAGAGCGAAAGAAACTTCAAAGCTCTCAAAAAAGTATTCCGTTTGATCGCGCAAGAAATAACCACGTTTAACTTTCACGAAGTTGACGAGGATATTCTTAAAGGTGTCTATCAAGAGCTTATAGATTTAGACACTCGCCATGCGCTTGGCGAGTATTACACACCCGATTGGCTCTGCCAGAGAGTCTTGCAAGAGTTCGATTTGAAGGAAGGCAAACGGGTTTTGGATCCTGCGTGCGGAAGCGGCTCCTTCCTGATAGCCGCTGTTCACCGTTTTAGAGAACTTAACCCCAAGATTTCCGTTGAAGAAATTAACGCCAGCATTTACGGTATTGATATTCACCCGCTTAGCGTGCAGATAGCTAAAACAAATATGCTGCTTGCTCTGGGCAAAGATGTTGTAAACGCTAGAACTCCGGTGCATATAAATGTAATACTGGCAAACACTTTGCTTGCCCCCGATGGCGTTGATGATCTTTTCGGCAATCAGTTTAAGATGCAGATTGATAAAGATAGTCTTGAGCTTAGCTCTAAGATTTTGAATGATGTAAAAATATTTGATGAAGCTTTGGAACTTGCCGAAGAACTTGCAGAGCAGACCTACAACAAGAAGAAAGCAGCCGAAGAAGTTTTTGAAACCATTTTGCGCCGGCAAGTACGCGGCGGTTTTGATAAGCAAGTAATAGAGAGCTTCTATAAAATTTACGGAAGTCTCCGCACAGTTAAAGAAAAGGGAAGAGATTCCATCTGGAAGTTTATAGTTCAGAACCTTTACAAACCTTACTTCCTTTCTAGGAGTTTCGATTACGTTATCGGCAACCCGCCCTGGTTTACTTATAGTTCTATAAGAAACGAAGAATACCAAAATATTCTAAATGATCTAGCTGATGTTTACGATGTTAAACCGGAAAGAGTTGCAAACTTTCCTAACCTTGAAATTGCCGCTATCTTTCTTGCTTATTGCAGCAGTTACTTCTTGAAAGATAACGGCACGTTAGCTTTTGTTCTGCCTAGAAGTTTCTTTAGCGCGGATCATCATGATAATACACGGAGCGGAAAAGCAAAGGGCTTCCGTATAAATCAAATTTGGGATTTAGACGGAGTATCACCATTGTTCCGCATTCCAAGCTCGGTTCTATTTGCACAAAAAGAAAAAGATTCAGCTAAAAGAAATTTACCGGCAAGTGGTCTTGATGGAATTTCTTTTAATGGAACTCTACCAACTCATAACTGTAAATTGTCAGTTGCTCAAGATTACTTTTCAATTGAGAAACAAAAATGGTATTATACAAAGCAAGGTAAGTCAACTGCATTTTCAACAATAAAAGTGAAATCCCAGAAGCTAGCAAATCCTTATAGAGATAAATTTAAAAAAGGTGCCGAATTAACACCGCGTACATTTTATTTTGTTGAACTCATGCAAGAGATTCCACCCGATTGGAAAGAACGGGTTCTTAATTTGAAAACTTCGGAAGCAATAAAAGTTGATGCTAAGTCACCTTGGAAAGATTTGCATGTAGAGGGGAAATTGGAAAGTAATTTTTTATTTAGAACAGCTCTTTCAAAAAGTATTTTACCTTTTGTCCTACATAATCCAGACTTAGTAGCTCTACCTGTTACCATTGAATTAAATGGAGTAAATAGAAAAGAAATTAGTCTCCATTCTGCTGATGATTTAATGAACTCTGGCTATCTACACGCTTCTCGCTGGTTTAAGCAAGCTGAAAATTATTGGAATATATATAGGACGGAGAATAACAAAAAAATCGGTGCGCTTGATTATTTGAATTGGCAGAATAAACTTAAAAGTCAGAAACTGAATGAACCGTTTCTAGTTATTTATAATTCTTCGGCAAAAGATGCTAATTCAACAGTTGTAATACGTGAATCATTAGACTTAGATTTTTTTGTTGATACTAAAGCATATGTTTTCTATGCATCCAACCAAAGTGAAGCTTTTTATCTAACAGCAATCTTAAACTCATCAATACCGAACCTATTAATGAAGGATTTCCAATCTCGCGGTTTATTTGGC
>JBHEKZ010000396.1:0-8401 GCA_041859025.1 Melioribacteraceae bacterium
CCAATACTTGGAGAAGTTGCCGCCGGGAATCCACTTACAATTTATCCTGGTGCAATTGATTCTATAGAATTACCAACTATAGCAAGAATGCCCAAGGATTCATTCCTTTTACGAGTTAAAGGGGATAGTTTGATAGAAGCGAATATTTTTAACGGTGATATTGTAATTGTTAATCCCAATATTGAACCAAAGAATGGACATGTAGTTGCTTCTGTTCTTGATGATGCTGCAGTTGTAAAAAAGTTTTTTAGAACAGAGAATGGTATAGAACTTCATTCTGAGAATAAACAATATCAACCAATAGTTATTGATCCTAACTCTACAACCTTCAGAGTGGTAGGAGTTGTAGTTGGAATTTACAGAAGTATGATGCAATAAATCGGTGTGAAAGGCGATCGGATGGAAAAGAAAACGGAAATTGTAGAATACAAGACTTATACGAATTCTCCGGTTGGATTATTAGAAATAACCGGCAGTGATGAAGCAATTAACAAAGTGAGTTTTATCGAAGAAAAATTTGACAGCGAATTTAAAACAAATTGTTATACGCAAGAATGTGCCAAGCAACTGGAAGAATATTTTAACGGCGGAAGAAAAGAATTTGAACTGAATCTTGAACCGAAAGGAACAGATTTTCAGAAAAAAGTGTGGGGAGAATTACTAAAAGTTCCTTACGGTTATACCAAGAGCTACTTGTTCATTTCTAAAATGATTGGTGATACACTTGCAATTCGTGCTGCCGCAAAAGCTAACGGACAAAACCCTATTGCGATAATCATTCCTTGTCATAGAATAGTGGGCAGCGATGGAAGTTTAACCGGTTATGCCGGAGGCTTATGGCGAAAGAAATGGTTATTGGAACATGAACAAAAGTATAGTGACGGTGAAAAGCAATTAGAACTACTACTATAAAAGTATATGCGGAAATCAAAATGATATTTCAAAAAGAAATTACTCTAAAACAAAAAACTCGAGGATTTCATTTAGTTACTAATGAGATTTTGTCTCATCTCCCGGAGCTTAAAAATATTTCTTCGGGTATTGCGCAAGTCTTTATTAAACATACTTCAGCATCTTTAACAATAAACGAAAATGCAGATCCAACTGTCCGGGCTGATATGGAAACATATTTTAATAGAGCAGTATCTGAAAATGATTCTCGGTATTATCAGCATACTCTTGAAGGCACTGACGATATGACTTCACATATTAAGACGTCAATACTTGGAACTTCCGTTACAATTCCTATAACCAATGGAAAATTTAATCTAGGGACTTGGCAAGGGATATATTTATGCGAGCATCGCAACTTTGGAGGTGCAAGGAAGATTGTAGTTACTATAATGGGAGAGTAATTTAATGCGCATCGATAGAATGCTTGGAATTGTTGTTTTACTTCTTAACAGAGACAGAGTAAGTGCAAAATTTATTGCTGATAGATTTGAAATTTCTGTTCGCACTGTCTATCGTGATATTGAAGCAATAAACATGGCTGGAATTCCAATAGTTGCTTATGCCGGTAATAACGGTGGTTTCGGTATTATGGAAAACTATCGACTAGATAGACAAGTTCTAACACTTCAAGATATGACTTCAATACTTACTGCATTAAAAGGAGTTAGCCCGACTTTAGATGACAGCGACATTGATAATGTTACTGAAAAAATTCTAAGCCTTGTTCCCGATGATAAAATGGAACAGCTGAAACAGAAATTTGAAGAATTTTGCATTGACATTGTTCCTTGGGGGCAAAAACAAAAACCAAAAGAGTATTTAAAGGAACTGCAGTTGGCAATAGCCCAGAAAAGATTAGTTAGCTTTGATTACCGCAACACAAAGGGAGAGTATGCAAAGAGAATTGTTGAACCGATGACTTTAGTTTATAAGGGCTTTGCATGGTACTTATTTGCCTTCTGCAAAATTAAAAATGATTACAGAATCTTTAAGTTAATTAGAATGAACAATCTTAATGCAGAAGATGCTTTTTTTAAGCGCAAGGATCAATCTTATCATGATTATATGAAGTTGTCAAATGATAAAGCAGAGTTGATAAATATAGTTCTTCGTTATTCTCCTGTATTAAGAACGCATGTAGAAGAATACTTTGATGAGACTAACATCGAATATCTTGCAGATGAGAGTATGATTGTTAGAATTGCGCTGCCCGATGATAACTGGCTTCACTCGATTATTCTTGGCTCAGGTGAACATGTTGAAGTTTTGGCGCCGGAGTACTTGCGAAGTATAATCAAAGAAAAAGCTGAGAAGATTTGTAGGAAGTATAAGCTTGAAGTCGAAGCATGATAGTCTAATACTTAAAGGAAGTATAGATGGGTAAGATTAATGCCGAGTGGCATTTGAAAAACAAAATGCTAGAAAAGGCGACAATCGAACAAAGAATAAAATGGCATCTGGAACATGTTAAGAATTGTGAATGCAGACCAATTCCAGATAAACTTTTAATCGAAATAAATAAAAGAAAAATTCCACTTCAGTAACAAACATGACATACTGGTGTCACAAGCCTAAATTAAGTTTGTTTTATCAATCACAAACAACTTAGGAGAAGTAAAATGGAAATGAAGTTTTGTCACTCTTGTGGAATTGTACTTGATGGAAACATAGCTAAAGAGGCAGCACCAAACTTTTGCGGTTACTGTGTAGATGAAACTGGGAAATTGAAAGCGAAAGATATTGTTCAAGTAGGTGTAGCTGAATGGCTTAAGTCATTCTCGCCTAAAGAGAGTAATCCGGATTTTATGAAGCGCGCAGAAAATTATTTGAATGCAATGCCGGCTTGGGCAAAAGAATAAAGGAGGGAGTAATGTCATTCAAATATGAAATTAAGGAACAAAAAGATCAACCAACTGCTTCAATAAGGAGAAGAACTTCCTTAAATCAACTGCCGGATTTAATAAGAAAGTCTTATGAAGATATTTCAAAGCATCTTATTAAAACTGGAGGTGTTTGCAGCGGAGCTCCATTTGCAATTTACTACAACATGGATGTTAATAATATTGATGTTGAGCTTGGATTTCCGGTTGAAAAAGCTATTAGCGAAAAAAGTGAAATTATAAACAGTCAGATTCCAGCCGGTAAGGTATTGCAATTCACTCATATTGGACCTTATAACGAGCTCGAAAAAACTTACGGCAATGCTATGAAGTGGATTAAAGAGAACAACATTTCTACTACCGGTACAATTTGCGAGTTCTATCTCAACGATCCGGCTTCAACGCCGCCGAGTGATCTGGAAACTGAAATTAGATTCTATATTAAATAACTAGTTATAAGCACGGAGTAATTCCGTGCTTTTTTTTATGGAAATTACAAAATGACAATTACTGAAAAAATAATTTCGATTGAAAAAGAGGCATTAGACAGATGGAACAATGGCGATCCTTCAGGCTATTTAGAAATTTGTGCTGAAGATGTTTGTTATTTTGATTCAGTTACTGAAGCAAGAATTGATGGGCTAGACAATTTAACCAAGTATTATGAAGCCTTACGAGGCAAAGTTCATGTTGATAAAGATGAAATGTTGTATCCCAAAGTCCAAGCAGTAGAAAACATGGCTGTGCTCACTTTCAATTTGGTATCGCATATTGGTGAGACTAATAGAAAGTGGAACTGCACAGAAGTTTATCGTAAAGATGAAAGCGGGAACTGGAAAATTGTTCAATCTCACTGGTCATTAACAAAAGTATAATCAGTTGTGTTAGCAGAAGTATGAAAACGATTTTTCATTTGGATTTAGATGCCTTCTTTGTTTCTGTGGAAAGATTATTCGATCCATCGCTAATAGGAAAGCCTGTGATTTTGGGCGGTGATCCTAAAAAGGGAAGAGGCATTGTTACAACTTGCTCGTACGAAGCGCGTGCCTACGGTCTTCACTCTGCAATGCCGATTAAAACAGCTTACCGTCTTTGTCCTCATGGAATTTATATACGTGGTCATCATAAAGAATATTCAAAATATTCTAAGGCTGTTAGGGAAATATTGGAAAATTACGCTCCCGTAATTCAGCAATCATCCATTGATGAATTTTCTATGGATTTTACAGGATGCGAGAGAATCTACGGTTCACTTTTCATGTTCGCTTCAAAAATCCAGAAAGAGATTTATGAAAAGCTTGGGCTGCCTTGTTCAATTGGGATTGGGTCGAACAAAACAATAGCTAAAATCGCATCTGATTTTAACAAACCTAACGGCGTAACATATGTGATGCATGGAATGGAGAAAGAATTTTTGGCTCCAATGCCGGTCGAGACCATTCCTGGAATTGGGAAGGTAGCAAAGAAAATGTTGAACTCACGCGGTTTCTATAAACTTGAGCAAATTTCTAACTTAGCTCCGGAAACATTAATCAGGATTTTCGGAAAGTATGGAGAATACCTTTGGCGTAAATCAAACGGTCTAGGTTCCGACGAGTTCCATTTTGATCATCTTAGAAAAAGCATTTCCCACGAAACAACTTTTCATCACGATGGTTCGGATGCCTCTGTTTTGGAAAGTATTCTTTTTGAATTAACTGAAGAGGTGTGCCAGCAGCTTCGAAATAAAAATTGGCTTGCTTCAACCGTTTGTATAAAGGTACGCTATACCAATTTCAAAACAATTACGAGAGATAAGACAATCCTAGCAACGGACGACGATAAAGTGGTCTTTCAAACTGTAATTCAACTCTTTCGAAAGTGCTATACACAAAGAGCAGAAGTGAGGTTGTTGGGTGTTCGTCTTTCCAACTTTACTTATTTCGTAGAACAAACCGATTTATTTGAAGATACCGGCAAGTCAAGAAAAGAAATGTTCGATGCGGTGAAGAGAATTCGTGATAAATATGGCTATAAATCAATTAAAGTAGGTTTTTGTTAAAATTTAGATAGAGAAGTCTTTATTTTATCCCCACCAATCTCTATTTTTGAGCCCGTCTTTACAAACTGATTCTTAAAAATAAGATTCGAACACCGTTGAATCCCAAATTTTGTAAGAAATCTTAAAGCGCAGACTAACTAACTGACGAAAACACGCTAAAAAACAAGATAGTCTGCTCTTTTAAGTGGCAAGATTCTTGCATAGAGAAAGTGCATTTAGTTACAGAAAAAGACTTATTCAATATAAATTAAGAGGAATAAATGGAAAGAAGAAAAATTACGATTGATGGCAACGAAGCCGCCGCACACGTGGCGTATCGCGTTAGTGAGGTTATTGCCATCTATCCAATTACACCATCATCCACAATGGGTGAACTTTCGGATGCATGGGCAGCAAAGCAGTTAAAGAACATTTGGGGAACAGTTCCAACAGTTTCTGAACTTCAAAGTGAAGGTGGAGCTTCCGGTGCAGTTCACGGTGCTTTACAAACCGGCGCTTTAACTACAACATTCACTGCTTCTCAAGGCTTGTTCTTGATGATCCCAAACATGTATAAAATTGCGGGCGAATTAACACCAGCGGTTTTTCATGTAAGCGCTCGTTCTATTGCCGCAGCAGCTCTTTCCATTTTCGGCGATCATAGCGACGTTATGTCGACACGCCAGACCGGCTTTGGTTTAATCTGCTCGAATTCAGTTCAAGAAGTTATGGATACAGCAGCTATTGTACACCGTGCAACTTTGGAATCTAGAATTCCTTTTGTTCACTTCTTTGATGGTTTTAGAACTTCAGCGGAAGTTATGAAGATGGAAGAATTGAGTGATGATGATATTCGCGCAATGGTAGATGATCAGAAAGTAAAAGAATTTAAGAAGAGAGCATTGAATCCGGAAAATCCATTCATCCGTGGTACTGCTCAAAATCCTGATGTTTATTTCCAAGGCAGAGAAACTGTTAATAAATTTTATAACGCTTGTCCGGAAATTGTACAAAGCGCAATGGATAAATTTGCATCAATTACCGGTCGCCAATATCATTTGTTTGATTATTACGGCGCTGCTGATGCTACAAACATTATTGTTATGATGGGTTCCGGCGCAGAAGCTGCTCAAGAGACTGTTGATTATTTAACAAAGAAATCCGGCGAAAAAGTAGGTGTTCTTAAAGTTAGATTATACAGACCTTTCTCAGTTAAGCACTTACTTGCAGCAATTCCTAGCACTGTAGAAAAGATTTCTGTCCTAGATAGAACAAAAGAACCAGGTTCACTCGGCGAACCATTGTATCTTGATGTAGTTACTGCTATCTCTGAAGCTATTGCTGATGGCACAGCTCCATTTAAGAAAATGCCGAAGATTGTTGGCGGACGTTACGGTCTTTCTTCGAAAGAATTTACACCAGCTATGGTTAAAGCAGTTTACGATAACATGAAAAACGATTCTCCAAAGAATCACTTTACAGTTGGTATTAACGATGACGTTACATTTACAAGTTTAGAATATGATCCGACATTTATGGTTGAAGGTGATGAAGTTGTTCGTTGCTTGTTTTATGGTTTAGGCGCAGATGGCACAGTTGGCGCAAACAAAAATTCAATAAAAATTATTGGAGAAGAAACACCTAACTACGCACAGGGTTACTTTGTTTACGATTCAAAGAAATCTGGTTCCACTACTGTATCGCACTTGAGATTTGGACCTAACCCTATTCACTCATCTTATTTAGTTCAAACCGCAAGTTTTGTTGGTTGCCATACGTTCGGATTATTAGAAAAATTTGATGTCCTTGGTAACATAGTCAGCGGAGGAACTTTCTTACTTAATTCTCCATTCAGCAAAGATGAAACTTGGGATAAGCTTCCAAACAGAGTTCAGCAGCAAATTATTGATAGGAAATTAAACTTCTACGTTATTGATGGTTATGCAGTTGCTACAAAAACTGGAATGGGCGGTCGTGTAAATACAATTATGCAAACATGTTTCTTTGCAATTTCCGGTATCTTACCAAAAGAAGAAGCTATTGAACAAATTAAAAAATCAATTAAGAAAACATATGGTTCAAAGGGCGAAGAAATTGTTAAGAAAAACTTCTTAGCAGTTGACCAAACTTTGGAGCACTTATACAAAATTGATTACTCGAGCTTAAAAGTTGGATCTATTGAAATACCATCCATCGTTTCCGATAAAGCACCTGAATACGTAAAAAGTGTTTTAAGTAAGATGATGGAAGGAAAGGGTGATACAGTTAAAGTTAGTGAAATGCCGATTGACGGAACATTCCCATCAGCAACAACACAATGGGAAAAGAGAAATATTGCTCTCGAAGTTCCGGCATGGGATCCTGAAGTTTGTATCCAATGCGGCAAATGTGCTATGGTTTGTCCTCACGCTTCAATTCGTATCAAAGCTTATGATAAATCTTTAGTTGCCGGCGCTCCTGCTACTTTCAAACACATGGATGCAAAAGGCAAAGAGTTTCCGGAAAATTCTGCATACACAATTCAAGTTGCAGTAGAAGATTGTACCGGCTGCGAACTTTGCGTTGAAGTATGTCCGGCTAAGAATAAAAAAGAAACACGTCTCAAAGCCATCAACATGGTTCCTCAGATTCCAATCCGCGAACAAGAGAGAACTAACTGGGACTTCTTCTTAACAATTCCGGAAATGGATAGAAGATTAATCAACACAAGCGTTATTAAAGCTCAGCAATTGCAACAGCCGTTATTCGAGTTCTCCGGTGCTTGCTCTGGCTGCGGCGAAACACCATACGTAAAATTAGTATCTCAATTATTTGGTGATAGATTAATAGTTGCTAACGCGACCGGCTGTTCATCTATTTATGGCGGAAACTTGCCAACAACACCTTGGGCAAAGAATAATGAAGGACGCGGACCAGCCTGGTCAAATTCATTGTTCGAAGACAATGCTGAATTTGGTTTTGGTATGCGTTTATCAGTTGATAAACAAAATCAATTTGCAAAAGAATTGATTGTAAAATTACAAGATCAAATAGGCGAAGGACTTGTTAGCGCAATCTTGAATGCTGATCAGAAGGATGAAGTTGGTATTTATGAACAAAGAGAAAGAGTTACGGAATTAAAGAAGAAACTTGAAGGTGTTAAATCGGTTGACGCAGAAAAGCTGATTGAAGTTGCCGATTACTTAGTAAAAAAATCTGTTTGGATTATGGGAGGCGACGGCTGGGCATATGATATCGGTTACGGCGGATTAGATCACGTTATTGCTCAAGGTAAGAATGTTAATATTTTAGTTCTCGATACTGAAGTTTATTCCAACACTGGCGGACAGATGTCTAAGTCAACATCTTACGGTGCTGTTGCTAAATTTGCTGCCGGCGGTAAAGCTACTGCTAAAAAAGATTTAGCAATGATGGCAATGAGTTATGGCAACGTATATGTAGCTAAAGTTGCAATGGGTGCGAACGATGTTCAAACATTGCGCGCATTCTTAGAAGCAGAAGCTTATGACGGCCCATCCTTAATTATTGCTTATAGCCACTGTATTGC
>JBHEKZ010000540.1:0-7291 GCA_041859025.1 Melioribacteraceae bacterium
TCGTTAAACTAAAAACCCCGCTGCCGGCGGGGTTTAAATTTTATTTCTTATACTTTCTAAGAAAGTCTATTCTGTCTTTCAATTCATCTACGGGAACTAACAATTTATCTTTTCCGTAAATAGCGCTGTCGCGGTTATTGAAAACTAGTTCATAATCTTTGCTCATTACAATTGCTTCTTCCGGGCAAACTTCTTCGCAAAAACCGCAGAAGATGCAGCGCAGCATATTGATTTCAAATTTTTGCGGATATCTTTCTTTCTCCAATTCAGTTTCGGCAGCTTGTACTTCTATTGCAAGAGCCGGACAAACACGCGAACACAATCCGCACGCGACACATCTTTCTGTTCCATTATTTTCTTTAACCAAAACCGGACGACCGCGATACGATGCCGGCGGTTCAAACTTTACTTCCGGATATTGCATTGTTACGGCCGGCGAAAACATCTGCTTCAATGTTAGAGCCAAACCTTTAACAATTTCCGGTATGTACATTTTTTCTAGAAACGTAAGGTTTTTTAATCTTTTCTTTTCTGTCATTTCATTCCTTCCGGTTTTAGAATCCAAAAATCATTATTAAAAGTGCAACCCAAACAAGGTTTAATAATGAAAGGGGGAACATAACTTTCCAGCCTAAGTTCATAAGCTGATCGTAACGGAATCTAGGAAGACTCCATCTTACCCATATAAAGAAAAACATGAAGAATGCTACCTTTAATAAGAAAGCTCCAATCTGCAACAACACAAGCAAAGTTGGATTTGATACAAGTTTATCTATATACGGAATTTGATAACCGCCGAGATAAAGGGTTACAATCATCATACTTGCTACAATCATGTTTGCATATTCTGCAAGAAAGAATCCGGCAAATTTGAACGAGCTATATTCTGTATGATAGCCGCCTACTAGTTCCGGTTCAGCTTCGGGTAAATCGAACGGCAATCTATTTGTTTCAGCAAAAGCAGAAACTAGAAAAGTGATAAATCCGATCGGTTGAACCAGCGCATTCCACATAAATCCGTATTGCGATTCAACAATCTTCATCGGGCTAAGTGATTGCGAAAGCATTATAACGCCGGCAATTGAAAAGCCCATAGATACTTCGTATGAAATCATCTGCGCGGAAGAACGAATTCCTCCAAGAAGTGAATACTTACTACCGCTTGACCAGCCTGCAAATGTAATTCCGTATACGCCGAGCGATGTTAATCCAAGGACATAAAGAATTCCAATATTAACATCAGCTACAACTAGATTTATTTTATAACCGAAAATTTCGACAGCCGGACCGATTGGAATAACAGCATAAGTAGCAAACGAAACAAACAATGCTATGAATGGCGCAAGTGTATGTAAAACTTTGTTTGCTTTTTCCGGAACGATGTCTTCCTTTAAAAGAAGTTTAAACACATCAGCGAATGGCTGAAGCAATCCAAGCCATCCGACTCTGTTTGGACCTTTACGGTTTTGTACCCATGCGGCAATTTTTCTCTCAAAATAAACTGTATATGCCACAGAAAGCAGAAGAAGAACTACTATCAGCACAATTTTGATGAGAGCTATAATTATTGTTTCCAAAATAGTCATTTAATAAAACTCCAAAGTTTGACTTCTCTGATAAATCAGAATTTATTTTTACGCTTTTACACTTTCTTTAATTTTCAGCTGAACACCAAGCTCGCCGATTAAATCGTAATCTAAACCTTTGAACGCATCTACGGAATTCGAAATTTCCGCAAAAACTTCTTCCGCCATATCATACTTAATTTTTCCGCCAAGATAAGATGAAAGCTGAGCTAAAATTTTCCAGCTTGGTTTTGCATCATGTTTTAAGCCTTGATTCCAGCGGTCGAATTTTGTTCCGAATTTATCCCAGCGACTCATATTCAGTCCATCAAGTGCGCGGTCCATTTCTTCAAGAGAAACTGCGGGACGAATACGCTGCACTCTTCCCTGGAAGTTTACAAATGTTCCATGTTTTTCAGCATAAGTAGCGGCCGGGAAAACTATATCTGCCAAAGCAGTTGTCTTGCTGGAATTGGTCGCAGTAACGATTAACAGATCCAGCATTCCTAAAGCTTGTTCCCATTCTTCACTAATTGAACCGAGATCATCTTCCATTACTAAAAGGGCTTTTACTTTCCCCTCTTTTATTAAGCGATAAATTCCGTCGAACTTTGTTCCGTTTGTTTTGGCAATAACTAGTTCGGCTCCAGTAGTGTTTGGCGTTTTATCTTCGCGAATCAAAATCTCATCTTGACTTCCGGCAACAGTATGCCTTGCAAAGTCAATGTTGGCAACGTTCAACTGTTTGGCAAATTTTGAAAGTACAAAATTGTCTTCGCATGTAGCAAAAGCAGAACCTACCAGAGCAATTTCTCCACTCTTGTATTCTTTCAAACTTTTTGCAGCAACTTCAAGCGCTTCTTCCCAGCTAACTTTTTGCAGCTGGCCTTCTTTACGAACAAAAGTACCTTCAATTCTATCTTCAGCGTTAACATTTTTGAAAGTGTTTAATCTTCCATTGTCGCACATCCAGAAACTGTTTACGTCTTCATTCTGTCTTGGTGTTAATCTTAATATCTCATTATTACGAACGCCGATTTCTATGTTGCATCCGCGTGCGCAACCAACACAAATTGAATCTGTAAAAGACATTTCCCAAACGCGGGATTTGAAACGGAAATCATCATTTGTTAAAGCACCAACCGGACAGATATCAACTGTGTTCATCGAGTAAGGATTGTCAAACGATTCACCCGGAAAAGTCGAAATTGTAACTTTGTCACCGCGATTCGTAAAAGTAAGCTGATTTGATTTCGCAATTTCATCTGAGAAGCGAATGCAGCGCGAACAAGAAATACAGCGGTCCCCGTCAAATTTTATTCTTGGTCCAAGCTGAACACGTTTTTCTTTTCTGTTTTTAATTTCTTCGAAGCGGCTTTCTCCTCGGCTGTGCGCATATGCATATTCTTGAAGTTTACATTCGCCGGCTTCATCACAAATTGGGCAATCCAGCGGATGGTTTATAAGAATAAATTCCATCACCGCATTTCTTGCTTCCAAAGTCTTTGCGGAATTTGTGTGAACAACCATACCGTCACCGGCTAATGTTGCACAAGAAATTGCAAGTTTGGGCATCTTCTCAATTTCAACAAGACAAACACGGCAGTTTCCGCTAATAGAAAGTTTTGGATGATAGCAGAAATGTGGGATTTCAACACCGGCTTCGTATGCAACTTCGATAACCGTTTGTCCTTGCTTAAACTCTATTTGTTTTCCGTCAATTGTAATTGTCGGCATATCTTTTCCTTTTACTATGCTTTTCTAGGCAATAAATTTTTTGGAGATAAAATTACTCTTGTCAGCGAACAACTTTCAAATTCGCCAAATTTATCAGTTAAGCTTGAGTCTCCGAACAATTCATTAGAAAGATCGCGAATGTCTTCCTTAGTTACCTTGTAAATTTTCTTAACAGTCTCTTCAACCGGAATTATCTTATCGAAATAAATCATCTGATGAGCCATTCGGATCATCCGGTTAGTTGTGCCTTCCAAACTCATAAGCATATTGCCAACCAGATATTCTTTTGCTCTATCAAGTTCAGAGGCATTCACCTTCTTATTTTTAATCATTTCCAATTCTTCAAAAATCAACTTCTGAGCTTTGGAAACCGATTTTTCGTTAGTCGAAAGATAAACTCCGAAGGTGGATATATCAAAAAAGGAATTAAGAAAAGTGTTGATTTGGTAAGCAATTCCATTCTCTTCCCTAACTTTCTGGAAAAGCCGGCTGCTGCTTCCCTCTCCAAGGATGTGAGAAAGAACCGCAACTGAAATTCTACGCAAATCTTTGTAACCGTATGTTGGTTTGCCAAGAATGTAGTGAACTTGCTGAGTTTCCTTTTCAACATGAATGTCATTTGAAGGCTGCATAACAATGGTTCTTACTTTGTCGTTGCCTGGCTTGTAATCTCTGGTAATGTATTTCTTAGCAAACTTAACCAACTGATTATGATCGACATTGCCTGAAGCAACAATCATGAAGCGGTCGAAAGTATAATTCTCATTGATGTAGTTGAGTAAATCCTTCTGCTTAAAAGAACGGAGATTTCTTTCGGTGCCGATAATCGGCATACCGATTGGGTTTCCGGCAAATGTATTGCTTTCAAACTTATCAAATATCAATTCATCGGGCGAATCTTCAATATCATAAAGCTCATCAATTACAACTTTTGCTTCCTTCTCAATCTCTTTCGGATTGAAAACCGAATTCTGAACCATATCGGCAAGAACTTCAAAGGTCTTTTCGATGTGTGCGTTTAATCCTCTTCCATAAAAACAAGTATGTTCTTTAGAAGTGAATGCGTTTAGATAGCCGCCAAGCGATTCAATTTCTTCAGAGATTTTTTTTGCAGAGCGTTTCTTAGTCCCCTTGAAAAACATGTGTTCTAAAAAGTGGCTAATTCCGGAGTTTTTCTCAGTTTCATCACGCGAACCTACGTTAAACCAAAAGCCAAGAGAAAATGATTTGACATGCGTAATCTTTTCGGAAACAATCCTCATTCCGTTCGGAAGTTGTGTTACATTAATGTTTTTCAAGTATGGTTTTCTTCTGTTATTAGTTCAAAAAATGTGGGGCAAATATAAAGAACGGAGAGTCAAGAATGAAGAACTCATTTTTAGCGTTAAGCGGCGGGTGCAAAGCTCGGAATTTTATAAAATTAATTAGTTTTGTTAATAGTTTCCGATATTTCCTTAACTTTTCGAAGCAACAGCGGAAAAGCCGGGACGGCCATTCCGCCATGATCAAAACCTTCTAATTGATAAAGTTCTGTTTGAGTATGTCCGGCAACTTTCATCATTCTTGCCATGTAAGCGTTTTCTTCGTAACGGCCAAGTAATTCATTTTCTTTATCTCCGGTAATCAGAATTAATGGCGGAGCGTCTTTCGACACGAAATAGAGTGGCGCAAATTCATCAATTATCGGCTGCTTTTCTGGTATGCCTCTCTCTTGCCGAATTGTAAAGTGAGTAATCATCTGTCCGCTAAATGGAATAAGAGCAGCAATACTTTTTGAATTGATTCCAAATTGATTCAACCATTTTTTATCTAAGCCGATCATGGCGGAGAGATAACCTCCGGCAGAATGACCTGAAACAAAAATTAGTTTAGTGTCACCGCCTAATTCGGCAATATGATTAAAAACCCAAGCTACCGCAGCAGCAGCATCGTTAATGTAACTTGGAGATTTAGCTTTTGGACTTAGCCGATAGTTGGCAGCAACAACAGCAATTCCTTTTCCTTTCAGTTCTTGCGGAATAAATTTTTCGCCGCCGGTTAAACCGCCTCCATGGAACCAAACAACTGTCGCAAAATTTTTAACTTTAGTCGGATAATAAACATCAAGGACACATCTTTCGTTAATGTAAGAATCAAGTTTACTCTCGGAATTCTCATAATAACTTAAGTTAGACTTTATTGCGTAATCATTGTTCTGCGCAAATAAAGTTAGTAGAATTGAAAAGTAAGCGAGCGTAAAGAAAAATTTATTTTTCATGGGGCCTAACAGTTTTCACTTTACAAGTTTATCGAGTATTTCAGTTACATCATTGATAACTCTATGGCAAACCTTAGAGGAAAGTTGATTTGCTTTTACAACAGCTCTTCCTTCGGGCGTACTAACAGAAACGCCAAGCAATTCTTCGCAATTAAGTGAATTATTCCGGGCTTCAAATTCTTGCATCAATTGATTTGAAACCTTGTAGACATGTGCTTTTGCCTCCTCCTTTTCCAGTTCGGAATTCCACTGTTTCATTCCAAGAACCATTAGCGCGCCGGTAACAGCACCGCATGTTTTTCCGGTCCTTGCTATACCTCCGCCAAAAGATGAAGCAACACTTAACGCAGTTTTTTCATCAAGTCCAAGTTCTTCCGAATAGGCCGAAAGTATTGCTTGAGAACAATTGTATTCTTCTTTGTAAAGCTTAATTGCTTTTTCTGCCGGTTTCATTTCTTAACACCTTAATCAAAATTATTTTTCAAATTTTTCTACATACTTTCCGTAGAATTCTCCAATAGCTTTGTAAGCTTTGTCTAATATCCTTTCAGGCGGCAGAAAAACTATTCTGAAGTGCTGAGTACCCGGTTTTTGTCCAAAACCACTGCCGTGAACAATTACGACACCGGTTTCTTTTAAGAGCTCAACTGCAAAGTGAAAATCGTTAGTAACATTATGCAGCCTAGGAAAAGCGTAAAACGAACCTTCGGGTGCGACGCAAGAAATTCCTTCTATAGAATTCATTGCCTCAACAGTCATATCTCTGCGTTTAGTTAGTTTAACCATCGCTTCAGTTAGATGGGATTGATCACCAAGCAGTGAAGGTGCAATTCCCCATTGAGCCGGGTGATTTGCACATAAACGCGCGCGCAAAATCTTATTGATTGCTTCGATATAATCTTTCAATACAGATTTGTTACCGCTGACAATTCCCCAGCCAATCCTAAATCCGGGGACCATGTAATTTTTAGAAAGTCCGCCAAAGGTAATCATCGGCACTTCGGAATCTAGTGACGCAATTGAAGTATGAACTTTTCCATCCATTAAAAGCTTATCGTAAATCTCATCAGCAAAAATTACAAGGTTATGTTCTTTTGCAAGCTCAACAATTTGCTTAAGTAATTCCGGAGAATTATTAGAGCCGGTCGGATTATTCGGATTGATCAGAATAATCGCACGGGTTTTAGAATTAATTTTTTTCTTAATGTCCTCAATATCCGGCTGCCAGCCATTTTCTTCATCCAAGTAATAAGGATTTTCCATCGTCTGTAATTTGCTTTGAATAGCTGTATACAGCGGATATCCTGGAGTTGGAGTTAGAACATTTTCGCCGTCGTTAACAAGCGCCGTTAAGCAAATTTCAATTGCTTCACTTGCGCCGGTTGTAACAAAAATATCCTGGATATTCTTGATCCCCTTTTTATCTGCTTCTTGACCAATTGCATCAACTGCTTGCTTTATGCCAGAAGAAGGAGAATAACCATTGAGATTTTTTTTCATCGCATCATATGTGGCATCAATCAAATGTTTTGGCGGTTCCCAATCAAATTGGTTTGGATCGCCAATGTTTAAGTACAACATTTCTTTGCCAGTTTTAGCAACTTCGTTTGCCAACACAACAATATCGCGCACAGCATATGTAATATTATCTGTTCTTACAGCCGGTTTAATTACAAAGTTAGACATGAGTTCTCCATTAGGTTGAATCTTACAACCGAAAAATTAGTTCATT
>JBHEKZ010000552.1:0-4595 GCA_041859025.1 Melioribacteraceae bacterium
GTATTCAGCTTGAAGCTCGTTTACTAGTACTTGATTTACCGGAACCGATTTTATCTTGCCTACAATTCCCTTGAGATAAGATTTATTCTCTTCTAAGAATGAACTAAAATACTTTTTGAATTCTTCTTGATGATTTTTGAATGTGTAATTTCTGTAAGGAAATTGCAGCAGTATTACCACTAACGATACAACAGCAATTATTACTGCTGGAGTAGCCAGCTTTCGAATTAATTTTCTTCTGTTCATTTCTTCTCCTGTTGAATTCTATTTAACTAAAGCTTTTGTTCTTGTTTGATTCAAATAATAAAACGGGCGAAATTGAAAGCGCAATGAAAACTCCAATACATAAGACAATTGTAAACGCTACACCTATACTGCCGAACGCCTGAGCAAACCACGAATTGCTGATTGATTCCCAGACAGTCGATATTGTTAGCTTAGTCTGTACCAGATAAATCAATGTGATAAGAAAAATTTGACCGAATGCTATTTGCAGTATTGGAATAACCGAAAGAGGGTTGTAAGATGTTGCTGGTTTAACAACCGATGGCTCAATTTCCCTTAGTATATTTTCAAATATGAGTTCCGAAGGTTTTTCTAATTCCATTTTGGCTAGTAAGCTCATAGTTTGTTTTACTTCTTTAAGATATTCTTGACAATTTTCGCAAGATGTAATATGATTTCTAATCTCTGCAATATCGGCATCGCTTTTTTCGAGGAAATAAAAATCAATTACATTGTTTTTATTGATACAGGCCATTTAATACTCCAATCCTTGTAATAACTTTTTAAGTTCTGCTATCCCGTGATGAAATCTGGCTTTCAAAGTACCTTCCGGCGTGTTTGTAATCTCAGCAATTTCTCTAAATTTCATTTGATTGTAATGCTTCAGTAAAATGACTTCTTTCAAATAGGGATTAAGTTTCTCCAGCGCGCGACCAATTGCGTCCTTTAATTCTGTTGTTTCAAGAACGCTTTCCGGTTTTTCATTATCTAATTGCTGTGATGTTCCATCTTCATTGAGCATCTCTTCAAAATCAACATATTGATAAGAGTACCTCTTCTTAATCATTTCGTTACGTGTAATGTTAATCCCAATTGTGAAAAGCCAAGTTTTAAAACTCCCTTTATCACTGTTGAATAGGTGAGAAGCAAACCAAACACGGGTAAATGTTTCTTGCAGAATGTCTTCGGAAATTTCCCGGTTATTTGTATAACGCAAAACGAAATTGTAGAAGGGAATATGATATCTCTCGTATAGAATCTTTAAAGCTTTGGAGTTTTTCTCCAGCACCAAAGCTATCAATTCTTCATCGGAATATTTATTCATATACACTTCTATATTATCCATTACTTAACTATACAAGGTTAACCGCAAAAAGGTTGTGCCAAAAAAAATAATTATGAAATTCTTTCACGATGTCTTATTAAATTAGTGAGAATTACTAGCTAACATAGATGTAAAGCAACTAATGAATCAATTTTGTGTGATGTTAAAAATTGATTATCTGAACGGCAATAATTAAGTTAAAATTAGAATTTGGAAGTCATTCCAAATCGTCCCCAAATACAAAAATGATCCGGGTTTTGGGTGCTAGATTAACACAAGAGTTTCTTACTCCAGATCACAGAAAGTTTATTGACTATTTAAGAGAAAATGATGGAAACAGAAAAAAGTAATTTATTTACTGCTGGTGCAATTGCAAAAGAACTAGGGGTTTCCGGTGCGGTAGTATCCAAAACTATTAAGGCTCTTAATCTACAGCCTGAAATGAAGAAGGGGGTATGTAGTTATTTTTCTAAAGAGGCCGTTAAAAAAATCAAAGTAGCATTAAAATAATCACCTAATGTAGTTTCTTATTCCGTTACAATAGGGAAGCAATATATGGCTTGGGCCGCAAGTTATAATAACGATCATAATTTAGTTGAGTTAATTTATAAAGGAAAGGTAACGCCGGCTGATTTACACGAAGCCTTGCAGGCTGCTGTAAAGCTAGCAAGAGAAAACAACAGTATATTGTTTTTAGCTGATTGTTCTGAGATGGAGGGTGGCCATTCGGTAATAGATCTTTATGGATTAATTGCTCTCTATGAATCAGTTGGGCTTCAATTAAAAATGAAGGAAGCTTTATTACTGCCGTTATTAAAATCTTCGAAAGAAGACGTTAAGTTTTATGAAACGGCGTGTTTGAACAAAGGCTTTAACGTGAAAGTCTTTAGCAGTAAAGATAAAGCGCTGGCTTGGCTCAATGAATAGCTCGAGAAATAGTATTCATTTGTAAGTGTTGTGTTAGAATCTATTTTTTACATCCATTCTGCTGTTTGTACTTATCTATTTTGCTGATCGAAGTATAAGCTGATTTTTTGTATACCGGGAGATGAATTTAATTCTTCAATTAGACTATTTGGAGCAACTTTTCGTTTCATCTGCACATAGAATGTATACCCTAATAATTGGCCCCCATTAACCGCTCTAATATCAACAACTTCTGAATGTTTGCAATATTTATCAATTATTGATTTATATATGCCTTTATTCTCTGAATCCAGATATTCGAACTGGAGAAGGTATTGAGTCCCTTTCATTATTGAGAAATTTGAGTGGGAAAACAAATAGAGAATTGCCCCAATGATTAGTGATCCTACTATTGCAAGTTTATGATAACCAACTCCTGCGGCCATTCCTATTGCAAGACTTAAAAATATATATACAATGTCTATAGTGTCTTTAATTGCAGTGCGGAAACGAATAATTGATAGAGCTCCGACCAATCCGAATGCACGCGCAAGGTTATTCCCAATTACCATCAAAACCAACGCTGTTATTGCAGAAAGAAAGATTAATGAATTCACAAATCCATCGGAATAACCGGGGCCGCGATAAGTGAGTCTGTAAATAATTGTTATAAAAAAACTGCACAACAGACTTAATCCTATATTCAATATTATCTCTGATACGCTTGGCGAGAACAGATCTACTGCTTGAAAATTTTGCATCATTAATTTTCCGTTAAAGATAAATACTGTGGATAAAAACGATCGTTAACTTGGTGCCTTTCCACCGAGATGGTGTATTTTGAAACAGCTTCTCTTCTCAGATTAAACTTGTTTATGATTCTAGGAACCCAAGAGGGAAGGACTTTGTGGAATTTTATTTCCAGTACGAAAAAATTCTCCAAACTAGTTTTTGCTTTCGAATCATTAAATAATTCACTTATTCCGGTCGCAACAGAACTGCGAATATTCTTGTCAAATGTAACGCGAAGTGTAGAGCCAAGTTTGCATTCAAATGCCTCCCGATCATATATAATATTTACTATTGGCACTAACCTTTTCGATTTATAATGAAAAAGAAAGTTATTGGCTGTCAGTTGAATACTTGTATTGCCATCTAGCGATTTTCCATTATTACCTTCTAGAAAACTTATAACCTCACTCAATTGAATCTTTGTCCGGTCTTTAAACACGAAGTCGCATTTTTTACTTTTTATTTCTAGAAAGCCATATGAATTTGGAAGTCGCTCATTATAAGCTCTAATTCTGAATTTTGAACGATCAGCAACGCCGGATAGCTTTTCATAATAACTTGATAGTGAAAGAGTATCTAAATAGATGCTTCTAACAGTACATTCTTTGTTTGGTCTTGTAAGGGTGTACTTATCATGATTTAGGAATGGAGTTATTTCCGAACGCAATTCATCTATTACATTATTAGAGACCAGATATTTGTATTCCAATCGGCTCATATCAGTTGAAAATAAAATTGTACAAATAGTTGCTTAAAGAAATTTTGCCTAATCTCAAGGTGCACCCAACAACCATCCCGGGTAAAAGTTTACTATCTGAATTATCTATTAAAATTCTTGCAAAGACAATTTGATTGCCGTCCAGAATTTTAACTTCCTTGCTTATTGAGATTATCTTTCCGGAAACTGTGAAATCTTTTTTCTGTATTTCGATTTTAAGTGAGGAACCAACTTCAACTTTGTCCATTTCAGATATGCGAAGTGGTGTATCTAAAATTACTTGATTTGTTCTGAAAACTGTAAGCAGTGTATCCGATGAGAATTTTTGATCAGCAACACCATCGATCGGCGATGTAATATAAAGCTTTGATGTTCGTTCCTTTATAAATTGCAGTTGTCTGGCAATTGTTTCCATCTGCAAAGAAATAATGGCAGCTTCCTGTGGTTTAACGCCAGTCTTAAGAGCTTCTACCTTAGATTTAAATATTTGTACATCAATCTCAAGTAACCGGTATTCCCATTTGTGTGTCTCAAACTCCTCTTGCGAAACTAAATTTTTGTTGAAGAGCTGCTGGTATCTGTCGTAGATAATTTTTTTCTGTGCAACTCGAGATTTGGCTAATTCCAGATTAGCTTCAGCTTCATTTATCAGCTCTTCTTTTTCTCCGGTCGTTTGTGATTTTAGATTTGCCTTTGCTATGGCAAGCTCTCCTTCGAGAGAGATGATTTTTTCGTTTAGCTGGCTCGACTGAATTACGGCGATTGTATCGCCCTTATCAATTTTACTTTTCTTGCTTAGAACGTCTGTAAAAGTAAAAGTAACATCTTCGCCTCTATCAAACTGAATTG
>JBHEKZ010000311.1:0-4295 GCA_041859025.1 Melioribacteraceae bacterium
AGAGAGAAAACTGGAAGATCAGACTTCTCATTTATAAAGTAAGTTCTGGATTCAACCAGACTTGATGTAAATCCATTTTTAAATGCGCGAAACCTTAATACTGTTGTTGAATCAACACGTATGGGAAATTGATATACAGTACTTGTTTCAATTGGAGTTGAGCCATCAATAGTATATCGGATGGTAACGCCGGCTTGGGTGTGAGAAGCCGAAACATTTAATGATGAAGAATAAAACCCGCTATTAATGCTTATTGTCGGTGGCGTTAATAGATTCAGAATTCCGGTCTCCACATTTACTGAACCCGGTGTTGCCGGAGCTAATTTATACCAATTTGCTGAGCCGTTAGGTATTCTTCCAAAAGAAACATCACTTTGTTGTCCACCAAACGTAACCGAATCAATTAACTGAACCGAAGGGTCGAACAGACCCAAACTTTCCCCTGAAGCACTTAATTTAAAATTCGCATGATTTGCTGAGCCGGCATCATCAGCCCAAACTAATGCATATCCATTTGCCGGCACAATTAGGTCAATGGTAATTTTATACTTCTGAGGTTTTGTTAGGTCGTCTGTTATAAAGTAATCTTTTAGATTAACTGAACTTGATCCCGAATTATAAATTTCAATCCAGTCTGAATAACTATTAAACTCTTTATCTAGAATGGTTTTGGAATTAGAGGCCATCAATTCATTTATTAAAAGTCCTTGGGCCGTAACACTATTCGAGATAACAAACAGTAATACAACAATCGCACATCTTATAAAATTTTTCATTTTTTCACATTCATTAAATTCATCTTAAGTCGACAAATATTTATTCTATTTAATTAACACCATTTTTCTGGAACTAACAAATTCACCGGCACGAAGTGTATAGAAATACACTCCGGATGAAAGCCCGTAATTATGGGTATTAAACACTAAACTATAATCACCGGGTTGTTTATATTCATTAATAAGATCGGCAACTTCTCTACCAAGAACATCATAAACTTTTAGAGATATTCTACTCGCCGCAGAAATTCTGTAGCTTATAATCGTACTTGGATTGAATGGATTCGGATAGTTTTGGCTAAGGAAATAACTCGCCGGGATTTCCTCAATAACTTTTTTGATGTCGGTCAATGTACTGTTTACCATTCCGGGTGTACCGTAAAGATTCTTTGAACCAATCCAGCTTTCCCCTTTATTATTATCCAAAACAGCATTAGTTAGCTCAATTGTTCTTCCGGTACCATTTGCATTAACCGGCCATGGTGCAGTGCTGCTAAAGTTGACCTCGTCAACTATTTCTCCAAGCTGTGTTTTGAGAAATATTTTTTCCGAACTGCTTGAAAGACCAAACTGGAGGTTGCCGATACGTTTTTTCACTTTTGGAAATTTTGCAGCAAACATTGTTGTGTCTTTGCAAAGCACTAAATAATCGTTGGCGCCAATAATTGTATTGTTCGGAAGAATTTGCTTTGCCGATTCATCCGTATCATGGAAATACCAGCCGGATAAATCAACCGCAGTATTTCCTGAATTATAAATTTCCACCCAATCTTCGGTATCAAAATCTGAAGCGGCTTTATAATTTATTTCATTGATTACAATTGGAATAGACTTAGTGGCCGGATCAGCCTCAAAGTATGCAGTGAGTTTAGAATCCCCTTTTAGAACAATACTTATATCACTTGTGTTATACTTTTGGGTTCCGCTCGAGTTCATCGTTGTTGCGATCAGTTTTAGATCAAAACCTAAATCCGAACTTGAGGCACTTGCTTGATGAACCTCAACTGCAATAGTATTTATTCCATTCTGAAGAAGAGAAGGTAAAGCAGAAAATTTAGTGTACCCGTTTTCATCTGCTACCGCACCATTTGCCAATGTTGAATACTGGACTATTCCGCTTGGCATATTGATGCGCTGAACCTCGCTGCCATTTAGATATACAACCGCGCCATCATCAGCTAGTATTTCGAAACTTAGCGAAGCGATAGTAGATTTATCTGTAATTGAGAATGCCTTTCTGAAATATGTTGTTATATATCTGCTAGATGAATTTGGTCCGTAACCTATTACAGTAGTTTCATCACCATCTCCATATCCTAACTGCGCATTTCCGCTTGCCCATTTGGAATCGTCAAAACCAGATTGATACCAGCTGGCTTTTAAGTCAATACCTTGATCGTAATACTTCCATAAAGAGCCGGTAGGAATTAATGCACTAACTTGATTTGTTGTTCCTTCTACCTCCCAATAGGAGAACTTGCTGCCGTACATCGGAACAGCACTTAGCCGTAGCGGGATATCATTGTAGAACGTTCCAGAAAAGTTATTTGGAATTTGTCTGTCAACAACCTTTAATATCCCCTTACCAGAAGAATTCATTTTTACATCTATTCTTGAAACGCCGCTCAAGCCGAACTTTTGCAAAATATGAGCTGTTGAATACTGCGGTCGTCTCAAAGAAAAAATTCTCATTGTATCAACATTGCCAAGCCATTCCTGATATGTTTTGAATGTAGCTTTCGGAGTCCATCCTTCATGAGAATCGGGATCTATTTTGCCTCCCCATCGTTTTATATGTCTGGGAATTTCCGGTGCAATCTTTGCTGACAAGCTGTCAATAAAATGAATCAACCGTTCTGGTTTGAAAGTAGTATTTGCGTGATATGCGTATCGCTGAATAAAATCATTCTTAAAATTCTCATTCTTTAGTAAGTTTCTAAAAAGCCTTGTTGACCACTCCGGATTTGGCCAGCCCGATCCAGTTGTAGTTGTTGTTTTCTCAATCATGTTTTCAGTGATCCATATAAAAGTGAATGTCTGATCGAGATCAAAATTTATCCAACGCCATCTGGAATATGTTCCTGAATTAGCTCTCCAATATTTTATGTTATTACCGGGCCAGTCTCTTTCCGCCAAATATATATGACCAATTTGATAGTCAAGGTATTGATCGATATCCATCCATGATTTCATATACTCATAATTTGACTGCACAGCCATATTATAGTTAGTAGCGAAATTGACCATGTTGGTATAGCCGGCATTCGTCCCATACACTACGCCGGCATTACTTTCCAAAATATTTATATCATCCGGATTAACGCCGAAATTGCCGGCAAAATAATTTTCATTTACTTTTTCTCTAATATTATGAATCCCCCAATAAACACCATTAATGAATACAACCGCCGGTCTGTAGGCTTGAGTTTCGGCATCCATCTGGTCTTTCATAACTGAATGCGCGAGCGCATCTCTAAACATTGTATAAACTTGATCATCCGAAGAACTTCTTAAAATGAAGGACTCGAATTTTGTTATTTGTTTATCAGGGAACAATTTGTATTCAAATGAGCCTTTCCCATATTCACTACGCGCAAAAAGAGCGAATGATTTCTGAGGATATCTTGTTCTTGAACAGCCGCCGAATATTTTTATTCCCGCACCTTGATTAAGAACTCTTTCGCCGGAAGGTTCAAACAATTCGATATTTACCGGGCGCTCCCAATCTTGATTCAGATTTCTAATAGTTGCATCGCATGAACCGCGAATGCCGTTAGTACCTGTAACATAGATTCCAATTTTATTATCAAATAGATTTGCCGGATCCGTAACAATTGAAACAACCGGCAAATTATTTTGCTCGTTAATCAAATAGGTGTTTGTTACAACTAGACTTTGCGTCTTTCCAATTTCATATGAACGGGCTCGTATTGAAATTGTAGAATCTATCTTTAAAGGTAATGTATAGAGCAAGGAAGATTTGGTTGGTTCTGTTCCATTTAATGTATAACGGATTTCCGCATTGCTGTTAGGCGAAGAAAGAGTAAGTGTTTGCCCATTCTTATAATACCCGCCAGCGATAGAAAAAACCGGAACTGGAGCTATCGCAATTTCTCCGCTGGAAACATTCTTTGCCGAAGGAGTTGGCGGTTTGAAATAGCCCCACTTGGAATTATCGTTGGAAAATCGTCCGTAAGATACATCATCATACTGATATCCAAATGAGATGGTATCAACTATTACTCCAGAAGAATTAAAAAGTCCAACTGATTCACCATCGCGGCTCAGTTTAAAATTTGTATGAAGACCAGTATTTCTATCATCCGCCCAAAAAATCATATACCCGCTTGCCGGTATGATAGTATTGGCCGGGATTTTCCACTTTGTTTTATTCTTTAGATCATCAGATAAATAGTACCCGCTCAAATCAATACTTGTTGTAGTTGTGTTTGCAAGCTCGATCCAATCGGCATATTCTGAATAAACCGGGCTTTTATTCGTCGCTACATTGGAAGCTAA
>JBHEKZ010000320.1:0-16542 GCA_041859025.1 Melioribacteraceae bacterium
GAACAGATGATTGGAAATAAAAATTGATTGACAAGAGCCTGTTTCTAAAATCACAGGTTCACATGTTCCCGCAAATTTTTAGTTTTCGAGTTATTGTTGTAAGCGCAGCTTAATAACTGAGCTTACAACAATAGAGACAACTTCTTGTAAAAAGCCTCGTATTGTTGATCCTTAGTTTGATAGATTGCATTTATCGTATTAATAAATTTTATTATAATGATAAAGAGAGGCTGAGTCTGATTGAAAAAAATCTATCAATAAAAGTTATTAACCAATTAAAACAGTGTAAGAGAATTGGCACTATATATGCAAGCATAATTTCACTCAAAGTATTCAGAGATAGGACATTCCTTGGACACAAAAGATTTAAAGCGTAGGAAATCAGTTCATATACTAATGAATACAAAAAACCATAAAAAATCCTTCTAGGAGGTCAGATGAAAAAAGCATTACTAACAGTTGTTGGTGTACTCCTCATGTCTGGTTGGGCTTATGCCCAGGTTATTGCAGATTTTGAGACAACAACAAATGGATTTGGAAAAGGCTGGGGCGACAGCTTTGTTTCTATTGCCAAAGTTGCTGATCCAAGTGCAAAAACAGCTGGAGTTTTAGGTGTTGAAATGGATCTTTCTATTGCCGGAAACAAACAAGCGGCAATTTCTAAGAACAAAGTAGATGCTACAACAGCTCATGTTATTACTTATTGGGTTTACTTAAAAACCGGTACCCCAGATTCATTAGCTTTCAAAGTTTTTGCTCAAGCCCCGGTAAATTGGGACTGGCAAGATGTAATTTATTATGCTAAAGACATTCCTAAAGAAAAATGGTATCCACTTAATTTCGATCTAGATGCAAAAGGTGCTACATCAGCTAATTTTGATAAAACCAAAGGCGCCTTGGAAGCAGTTGGTATTGAAATTGGCGGCGCAAAAGCTGGTACAACATGGAAAGGTTCTGTTTATGTTGATAACGTAAGCTTAGTAGGTGTTCAGCCAGTTGTAGTTGCTGATTTTGAAACTACAACCGGTGGTTTTGGTAAAGGTTGGGGCGATAGCTTTGTATCAATTGCTAAAGCTACAGATCCGAGCGCAAAATCAGCTGGTGTTTTGGCCGTGGAAATGGATTTAACTCTTGCCGGCAACAAACAAGCCGCAATCTCCAAAAATAAAGTTGACGGTTCTGCAGCCAGAATGCTTACTTACTATGTTTATTTAACAAAAGATACCCCAGACTCACTTGCATTCAAAGTTTATGCTCAAGCTCCGGTAAACTGGGATTGGCAAGATGTTATCTATTATGCTAAGAATATACCTAAAGAAAAATGGTTCCCATTAAATTTTGACTTAGACGCTAAGGGTGTTACATCTGCTAATTTTGATAAAACAAAAGGTCCACTCGAAGCAATTGGTATTGAATTAGGCGGTGCTAAGGCCGGTACATGGAAAGGCAAAGTTTATATTGATAACGTACAAGCTAACGGTTTAGAAGTTGGCAAGAAATGGGTTGTAAGTAATTTTGAGGCTGCTGCTGCCGGAACTCAAGGGTTTGGCAAATGGTGGTCAACTCCTCCTTTCGTTGCATTAGCACAAGCAACAGTTGATGGTAAAGGAGTGTTAAAACTCTCCGGCGATTTCAGTAAAGCTACCGCTGCTGGAGATATGAAACTTGCAATTTCTAAGGGAAACGTTGCAATTTCTGCAAAGGATCCAAATGTAGCTGCTAAAGCTATTACTATCAATGTATTTGTTCCAGCAGATATTCCAGTAGATGGTACAGGTCAAGTTGGTCTAATTGTTAATGGTGCTGAAGGCGGTTGGAATGAATACGCATGGAAAGTAGTTGATACAGTTAAAGCTGCGGGTCAGATTGTTAAGGGTAAATGGCAAACCATTAGTCAAGATGTTGCTAAATTACTAAAAGACAAAGCAATTGCAGATTCTTCCAAGAATGTAACAGTTGGAATACAGATTTATTATCCAAACGCTGGTACTTACAAAGGCGATTTCTTATTTGATAACTTAACAGTTGTCGGCATTCCAGAACCGAAGGGAACAGTAGTTGCTCCAAAAGCAACTGGTAAAGCTGTATCATATACTTTAACATCTGGTGCTAGTTATGATTATGTTCAGATTGATTGGATTGATAATACACTAGGAACTGAGACATATAACTTATACCAGAGCCTTAGCCCGATTACAGACTTGAAAGCTGCGGGTGTTCAAAAAATAGTTGCTGATATTCCTCATGGAATGCAATCTTATATTACTCGTCCTTACTCTTCAGACGGCGCAACTAAAGATTATTACTATGCACTAACTTCGTTCGATGGTACAAACGAAACTGCATTAGCTACCGAATCTAAAGTTGGTCCTATCAGTGTTAAGACAACAAAGACTTATAAGATTCAGTATGTAAAAAACTTTGCTTCAAAATTTGTCCTTGATGGTCTGGATGCAGAATTTGACACTTATCGTGTTAATGAAATTAAACCTGAAGCAGGTTCTTATGCAAGCGGTCCTGATTTTAACAATGGCAAGAAATGGGATATTCTCTCAACAGATATGAATTTCAAGACTACATTAGTTATCGATGATAAATTCTTATATATCTCTGCTGTAGTTGATGATGATGATTTAAGACAAGATGCTGCCCAACAAGCTTGGGAAGGTGATGCTCTTGAATTCTATATGGGATTCTATGATGCAAAAATTCTAAAAGCTTATCATGCTAAGAATCTTGATGCTAAGAACGGCGATTATAGAATAGGGTTCAACGCTCTTGGTCAAACAACCAGAGATGGCGGTGCTCCTAGCACAACAGATGGTGTTGAATCTACTGTATTCCAGAAATTTACCGGTGACGGTTATGTTATTGAAGCTAAGATTGATTTAAACAAATTAGCTGCTAACGGAAAATTCTTACTCAATAACGGAATGTGGATGCCAATTAGAATTGATGGTAATGATTGGGATCCAAATATTGGCGATACTCAGAGATCATTGATTGTTCAAGTTGGTGGAAAACCTAACGATGGTACTGGCAAAACAGATGAAGGCTGGAAACGTCCGGATGATTGGGGCTACATGGAAGTAGTTGGTGCTCCAACAACAGACATCGAAGAAAGCAATTTACCAACTGAATATGCGTTGTCAAATAACTATCCAAACCCATTCAACCCGACAACAACAATTAAGTACGATCTTCCAAAAGAATCTCAAGTAACATTGAAGATCTATGATATTCTTGGTCGCGAAGTTGCTACTTTAGTTAACAGCAAACAAAATGCTGGCTTCTACCAAATTCGTTTCGATGCTTCTAAGTATGCAAGTGGTGTTTATGTTTATAGAATTATTGCAGGCGATTTTGTACAGACAAAGAAAATGATGTTGATGAAGTAATTATGTTCTTAAAGGATGGCAAGGCAAAACTTGCCATCCTTTTTTTATGCTTATTAATAACACAAACTGATCGTGATTTCCTGCTCAAACAGTTTTTAATTATCGAAAAATGAACATGGAATGCAGACCAATCCTGATATCAAAAAAGATTAGAATGAATAAGGACCACATAATGGAGAAGAAAATTTTAGCAAGTTTTCGGATAATACTCGTAATGCTTTTAGCATATTCAGTATCGATCTATGCCGGAACAACTGGCAAGATTTCCGGAAAAGTAGTTGATGCCGATACTAAAGAACCTTTGGTTGGCGTAACTGTGATGCTTGAAGGCACTACTTTTGGCGCGGCAACCGATTTAGACGGTGAATTCTACATAATAAATATTTCGCCGGGTGTTTATAGACTAAAAGCATCTTACATTGGCTATACATCGCAAGTTGTCGAAAATATTCGCGTTCAAGTTGATTTAACAACAAAAATAAATTTTGAGTTGAGGTCTTCCTCAGTTCAACTTGGCCAAGAAGTTACAGTTTCGGCAAAAAGAGTTATCCAAAAGGATTTAACTTCATCCGAACGAAGCATGCAGTCAGATCAAATTCAAGATCTACCTGTAAGAGATGTTGCCAGCATTCTTAGTTTGCAGGCCGGTATCACAAGAGATGCTAGCGGCGCGTTGCATATCCGCGGCGGGCGCTCATCCGAAATTACTTACATGGTTGATGGTGTTCAGGTTGTAAATCCTATTAACAGAAGTTCCGGTATCAGTATAGATGATCAATCAATTGAAGAATTGAAAGCCATCACCGGTACATTCAACGCTGAATATGGACAGGCGCTTTCAGGTGTGGTTAACATTGTAACTAAAAAAGGAACTGATCATTTTACAGCAAATGTAACCGGTTTCTTTGGCGATAACCTTAGCTTTGATGATGAACTTTTTTCTGTAATGGATAATGCAGAATGGGCTGCCGCAGTTGCTACATCTTTAGCTTCAAAGTCTAATAGATTACCTTTCGATTTCTCTCCTTACTTAAGCGAAGGTACAAACTTTAGACAAATGATGGATGAAAAACCTTGGCTTACAAAAAAATCTTATATGGATTCCTATAATCCTCTCAAGAGACAAGATATTCAAGTGAATCTTTCCGGTCCAATTCCTTTTTCCGGTAATTCTCTTTCATACTTTGTTGCAGGAAGATATAATTACAGTCCTGGCGGCGAAATGGGAGTTAGATACTATATGCCTTGGGGAATCTGGAGTCCGGTTAGTGACAGCACACATTCCTTCGATATGCCGGATAACGCGATGATGAATCTCGGCTGGTACAGAGGTTATTCAACTCAGGCAAAACTTTTCTACAACTCCGCTTCTTTTAATGTTAGCTACGGATTGTATTACAATAACGATTTAAGCTACAGCGCTTACGGCAAATATCAGCCGGATGGCGGAAGATTCTATTTTACGGATAGATCCACTCACATTTTATCTTTAAGCTACATTTTCAGCAATTCAACATTTTTAGATGTTAAGGCAAGTTATTATAACAACACAAATAAAAGCTACGCTTACGAAGACCCTTATGATTACAGATATATGCCGACTAACACCGGAGATTTTCAAGAGTATATGTTTAAGCCGGGACCGGATGATGATGTTCAAGTGAAAAATAATCCTAATGACTTTGGTTATTGGGGAAATGATGTCGGCAGATCGAATGCGTTCAGTAAGTATGTATCCGTTAATGCCGATCTAACTAGCCAGATCAATAAAGTAAACATGATTAAATTAGGATTTACGGCAAGAATTCATGACTTGATGCAAGATTATTATAATCTACAGTTTGATGATGGTACGTACAGACCGATTGTTCCGGAGACTTATACTCCTTACCATACATACTACACAGCAAAGCCAAAAGAATTTGCTGCATTCATTCAAGACAAAATTGAATTTGAAGAATTGATTATAAACGTTGGCCTTCGTTTCGATTACTTTGATTCCGATGGACGGGTATTGGCTGATATTAAAGATCCTCAGATTTACGCTCCGTTCAAGATGGCAAATATTTACAAGAATTACGATCCTAATTTGCCGGTTGAACAGTTAGTAGAGTATTCAGTAGCAGAGAGAAGTGCTTTCTGGTACAAGAAACCTACTGCAAAATCTCAGTTTAGTCCTCGCGTTGGTATTTCGTTCCCAATTACAGCAGAAGGTGTTATTCACTTTTCATACGGGCATTTTTTCCAGAATCCGGAATTCAGATACTTATATGATAATCCAAACTTCTGGATAACGGGCGCCGGTGCAACAAACTTGGTTGGTAATTCCGATTTGAACGCTGAAAGAACTGTAATGTACGAAATAGGTTTACAGCAGCAGCTTTCCGATAATCTCTATTTACATGTTACCGGATTTTACAGAGACATTAGAGATTGGATAGGAACCGGAACCCCGATAGATACATACCGAGGTGTTACCTATTATACTTATGAAAACAAAGACAATGCAGTTGCAAAAGGTATTACATTATCCGCCGGATATAAATTAGGCGATTTTAATGTGAACCTGGATTATACTTACATGAATGCAAACGGTACTTCTTCAAATGCTACGGATGCTTACAACGATTTAACTGCTGGCCGCGCTCCGAGAGTTCAGTTAATTACTTTGAACTGGGATCAGCCGCACGCTTTGAATATGGTATTCTCTTATAACAATGATGGATGGGCCGGAACATTGGTCGGTACACTTCACAGCGGATTCCCTTACACTCCTTCAATTTCCAGAGGTGAATCAACCGGAGGTAATGCTTATAAAGGTTACAGAGAAAATATCGAGAGAAGACCAACTACAATTAATTTCGATTTACGCTTATCGAAATCATTTAGAGTTGGCGACTTTGCATTTAGCGCACTCTTAGATATTACAAACTTGTTCGATACACGTAACGCAGTTAGTGTATTCTCCGACTCTGGTTTGCCAAACTTTACGATGGACGAATATTTGAATAGAGATAGATTGGTTGAAGTTACTAATTCCCAAGAATACTACTACAGACCCGGAATGTACAGCAACGCTCGCTACATCAGCCTCGGGTTACGTCTGAGTTATAAATAGAGAGGTACTGAAATGAGAGATAAAGAAATTTTGAAAAAAGTTGTAATAAGCTCTAAGATGCTAAAGCTGATTATGTTGATGGCAGTTATCAGTACATCGCTTTTTACAACTCTAACTAACGCGCAATCTATTGCACGTGTCGGTTCTACAGCAGCGCCTTTTCTAAAAATTGGTGTTGGCGGCAGAGCTCTTGGTATGGGCGATGCATATACAACTCTTGCAGAAGACATAACCGGAATGTATTGGAATCCTGCTGGTACCGCTGAAATGACCAAAATGCAGATGATAGTTAATCACTACGATTACATTGCAGATTTATATTTTGATTACGGTGCATTCGCCATCCCGATTGAAAATGTTGGTACTATTGGCGCATTCATCGGTCATTTAGGAATGCCCGATATTGAACGCACAACAATCGCTTCTCCAAACGGAACCGGAGAAAAAGTTTCTGCCGGATCTATTGTTATCGGATTAAGTTATTCTCGTGCGCTAACAGATCGTTTCTCTATTGGCGGTAATGTAAAATATGTTAATGAAACAATTTGGCATTCAACTGCAACTACATTTGCTTTCGATGTTGGCGTATTGTACAGAACATTTTTCAACAACATGCGCATTGGAATGTCTATCAGTAACTTTGGCAGCGATATGCAGATTGATGGAAGAGACATGCTGGTTCAGCACGATATCAATTCATCATTTGCCGGAAATAATGAGAATTTAAATGCTTACCTGGATACAGATAAATTCCCGCTCCCGATAGTTTTTCGTTTTGGAATATCTGCAAACATTGCAAAAGACTTTTTGAATTCAACCGAACATGACTGGATTGTTTCTGTAGATGCAGTTCATCCAAACGATAATAAAGAATATTTAAATCTTGGTACAGAAGTTAAATTATACAATATGATTTCTCTCCGCACCGGATTTAGACAACTATTGCTTGAGCAAAGAGAAGGTGGTTTAACATTCGGTTTTGGTGTCGACTTAAACGTTATGAATGTAAATCTGAAAGTTGATTATGCAAATGTTGATTATGGTAGACTGGATCACCAAAACAAATTCTCACTTATTTTTTCATTTTAGTTATTGATTAGGAGCTATTCTAATGAAGATAAAATTAATAATCTGCTTCGTTGCTCTAGTCTATGGATCGAATGTCTTTGCGCAAGATAATGTTTATGGTGATGTTAAGAACCGTGCAAAGAACGTCCATGCGGGCAATTTGGTGCGAATTACTTTTCACAATAATGGAAGACTTGGCAGCGTTAAGGGAGATCAGACTCCGGCATACACCGGCGAATGGCCAATCGGAAGCGGCAAAGTTCAGATGGGTAATACTTCTGCTTATGTAATGAGCGAAATGAGATTGCAAAAAGCGGGAACTGATTCTTTGGTAGTTGTAACTCCGGCTGTTTTCTGCGAAGGCTGGGACCCAAACATTTTCTCGCATGATAAGTTAGGACGCTTTCAAGGTTTTGAACCATTGCCTGGATTTTTCAGTATCGCACAAAAAGAAAAAGATCCAAACCATGCTGTTGCTATGAGTCATCAAGCTTATACATGGCCGGCAAGCTGGCCTGATAAATCAACGGACGTGGTTGATCCGGGCTGGAAGAATCACTGGAACGGTTACTTCGGTAAAGATCAGAAAAATGCTGATGAAGAAAGCTTCTTCGTTTTGGATGACCAGCAGTACGATAAAAAGTTGAAAGCGTTGAGTTTGCCTCAGCCAACAACTGATCCGTTAAGATTTGGTTTGGGATTAAGAGTTGGTGTTAGAGGTTTGCAATGGTCAAATCCTGATGCAGAAGATTGCATTTTCTGGTTATACGATATTAGAAACTTTGGAAAACTTACTTTAGATAAAACTTTGTTTGGAACTAACGTTGGGGCTTCGAGCGGTTCTTCATTGACTCAGAGCGGCAGCGATTATGATGATGACGGTTCAAGATTCTACCGCGAAAAAGGTTTAGCTGTAAACTTCGACCTTGATAACTTAGGAGTTGGCGGCTATTCTCCGGTACCTTGGGTTGGCTTTGCGTTCCTTGAAAGTCCGGGTAACCCTTACGATGGAATTGATAACGATGGCGATGGCAATGATTTTGCAAAGACCGGAGGCGGAACCGGAAAACTTATCACGGAAGCCGACTTCGTAAAAATGTATCAAGTAAATGAACCGATTGTACTTATTGATTATGACAGCAAATTTTATACACGTACTCTTTCAACAATGCCCGCATCTGGTGTAAGTTTTACCAGAAACGGAACAAAGTATTCATTCAAACCGGGATCACCGCTTTTGGAAATTGAACGTGATGGAATCGATAATAATTTGAATGGCTTGATTGATGAAAATGATGGTTCTATGACACCGGATTCAGTTCAGTACTATCTCTATATTAAATCTGATGTTAACAACAGAGATTATTTGGCAATAGATTATTTCACAGGTGCCGGAACTGCTAACTATTTGATTGATGAGAGAAGAGATGATGGAATTGATAACGACGGCGATTGGGATTCTCAATTTGATGATGTTGGACTAGATGGTAAACCTGCTACAGGAGATCAAGGTGAAGGTGATGGAGTTCCAACTCCTGGAACAAGCGAATTACCGGGCGAACCAAACGTAGATAGAGTTGACGTAGATGAATCTGATCAGATTGGATTAACCAGCTTCAAGTTCTATAAATATTCTTCACTGACTTACAGCAATGATGATCAGATGTGGGATTATTCACGTCCGGGTTACTTTGATAATAAAACAACAGAAAGAGCGGATTACGATTACGTATTTGCATCCGGATATTTCCCATTAAGACCTGAACAAAAAGAATTCTTCTCTCTGGCAATGCTTTACGGATGGGATGAAACAGATATTCTGAGAAACAAAGATGTAGTGCAAAAGATTTATGACAGCAACTACAACTTTGCTATGGCTCCAACAAAACCAAAAGTTACTGCTGTTGCCGGTGATAAGAGAGTTACTTTGTATTGGGATGAAGGAGCGGAAGGCAGCTTTGACAGATTCTTGAAGACTTATGATTTTGAAGGCTATAAAATTTACAAATCTTCACATTACACTTTTGGTGATGCCGGTTCTATTACAGATGGCTTGGGTTACGAAAGATTTAAGAAACCAATTGCTATTTATGATAAGATTGACAGTGTTTATGGATTCTTCCCTAAAGATTTTGGAACAGGTGTACTTTTCAATCTAGGAAACGAATCCGGATTAGTTCACAGCTTTGTTGATACCGATGTACAAAATGGTGTTAAGTATTATTATGCAGTTACTGCATTTGATAAGGGCGATGCGGCAAAGAATATCGGACCGAGCGAAACTACTATTTATCTTAATGTTGATTTGTCGGGCAACGTAGTTCTCTCTGAGAACGTTGTAATTGTTACTCCGCAAGCACCATCGCTTGGCTACGAACAACCTAAGTTCGACCTTCAGCCTACTCTGCAAGGCTCCGGTACTACAAACGGCGTAGTTGGTGTTACGCTGATTGATAAAGAGAAATTCAATAAAGATGAAGAATATCAGATCCAGTTTTTAGATCAATCAATGGATAAGCGCGACAACGACCTAAACGGTAAAATAGATGGAAAAGATTCCAACGAATTGTTGCCAAATTTAACGACCGGTATGGTTCTGAAAAACCTTACAACAAATGCTGTGTATGATACTGTTTGGATTAAGGATTATGCAAAAACTGTGGATGGATTCTACGAAACAAAAAATATGTATGAAGATAACGACGGAGACCCAACTACATTCACAACAGTTATGAACGGAATGTCGATTTATGTGAAGAATCCGCTCCCTGGATTAATTAATTCGAATCAGAAAGGAATTAGAAACGGCATTCAATGGAGCAGCAACATCGATACTTCTAAAACTTATAATGTATTGTTCAGTTTGTTTAGCAATCCGACTTTTGTTGGCGGATTATCTTATCCAAGACAATACAAAGTAGTATTCTCCAATTCGATTGTAGATACTTCAGATCAAATTATGATTAAGATTAAAACAGGTGCCGGCTCTGTTCCAATTCCAAAAGTTCCGGTGAACTTTAAGGTATATGATTTGCAAACAGGGCAGCGTTTAAGATTTGCATTTGTTGATAATTCAAAGACATTGAAAGTTCCTGTACCTAAAGGTTTCTACTCAGCAAAAGATAATATCATTCTTTATGAAAAAATGAATGACGGCACGACCGCTGTTACTTATCAATTGCTGAATAATTCTGTTGAAGACAGTACATTTTTTGCTAAGTATAACAGATTCTTAGGCGATGGCGATACATTAAAATGTTATCCGGATTTCCCATTCAACGGAAATACGGTTTACAAGTTCAAGATTAAGGGACAAAGTATTAATCAAGAAACTGCTAAACAGCAGCTTTCAAAAATCAAAGTTGTTCCTAATCCATATGCAGCAACGGCTTTATGGGAACCTCAAAATCCTTACTCAAATGGGAGAGGACCAAGATTAGTTCAATTTATTAATCTGCCGCAAAGATGTACTATAAGAATTTATGCTGTAGACGGTTCGCTGGTAAGAACTCTCGAGCACGATTCAATGATGAGTAACGGTTCAGAGCCATGGGATTTGATGTCATCTGATAATATGGATATTTCTTACGGAATCTATATTTATCACATCGAAGCGCCGGGCATTGGTGAACACGTTGGCAGAATGCTAGTAATTAAATAATTGCTATGCTTAGATAAGATTAATCGATGTGCCCTTTTTAAAAGGGCACGTCTGTTTCCGGCAAATGAAAAAGAATTAATATGTATAATCAAGAATTGGATATATTTCCGAAACTCACTTTTGATTTATTATGACAAAACTAAAACAGTTTGCTATTGTTTCAGCTATTGCGTCCTCTATTCTTTTCTCAACTGCATTCTCGCAAGTTAAAAGTACTGTAGTTGCTGAGTTCGGGAAATATAAAATTACCCTTGAAGAGTTTAAGATTGCTTACCTTGATTTAATCAAGAAGCCGAATATTTATGATTCCAAGAAATTGCGTGAAGATTTTCTTGATGAAATGATTCAAACGAAATTATTTGCTGCTGAAGCCAAGAAGTTGGGTATGGAAAAAGATGAGCTGATTACTTCCAAAATAGATTCCTACAAAAAAAAGGTTTTGAGAGAAGCTCATTTCGATAATCAGATCAAGTCGAATATTAAAATCTCCGAAAAAGAAATTGAAGAAGCCTATTCATTCTTGCAGGAAGAAAGAAAAATTAGTCACTTGTTTGTACCAACAAAAGAAAAAGCTGACAGCCTTTATTCATTACTTGAAAAAGGAGCAGACTGGAATTCTTTGGCTGCAAGTATTTTTAAGGATTCTGTTCTATCTAAAAGCGGCGGGGATTTAGGCTGGGTGTACTGGGATCAGCTTGATCATGAATTATCGATGGTTGCTTACAGATTAAAACCAGGCGTTTATTCTAAGCCGGTTAAATCGACCTTTGGTTATCACATTATAAAAGTAACTGATTACAAGAAGAAGCCGATGATAACCAGAAGCGAGTATGAACTGCATAGAAGAAAAGCAAAAACAATATTGCAGTACAAAATTGGCGATGAGAAGGCCGCAGAGTATATAAATAAACTGGCAAAGAGCGCTAAAATTGTAATTTATCCGGAAGTGTTTCGTTTTGTTTTTGATCAACTGAATGAAAAGTTCAAAAGAAAGCCTACACAGTTTAATCCAATGTCCGATATTCAGCTTACTGATAGCGAGATAAAAAATATTAAAACAAATCTTTGGGATGAGAGAAATCGTGTATTGGCTAAAGTTAACGGAAGCAATTTTACTGTTGCCGATCTGCTGAGTTATATTAATTATATCCCGTACGAAGTGATTTACACCAGCGCCAAGGCAACTATTGACTATGCTTTCAGAGACTATCTAATTACAAAAGAAGCAGAAAAGCTTGGCTTAGCTCGTACAGAGTTCGTGAGAGTGAAATCGAATATTTACTCTAACAACCTTTTAGCATCAGAGTTTAGGAAAAGTGAGGTGCGTAAAGTCGAGCTGACTGAAAAAGATTTGAAGGATTACTTCCAAAAAAAATATGAAAAAAGCGGTGCCTCATACGAAGTAGTGAAAAGTGTTATAGAAAAAATGGCGCTCGAAGAGAAGAAGAGGGAGACAATCGCTAATTTAACCTCTCAAGTATTAGCAAAGCTTAAGGTGAAAAAAAATCTAAAACCGATACATGAATATTACGATATGGTTTTAAGCACAAAGAACTAATAAAATATTTTTTCTGGTCAAATTATTTGATTCTACGGAAAAGAATATGATTTCAAGAAATACTAAATGGGGAATAGCACTTGTTCTGTTTCTAATTGTCGCTTATATAAGTGTCTTTTTCCTTACACAGCATCATTCGGATACGGGTGTAGTTAAAATATACTTTGCGGACCGGGTAACAGCCGCGCACAAAATATTGATCGATCGCTATAATCTGAAAATGAAAGGAAAGATCGAAGTTGTGCCAATTGATTTTCCGAATTTTGATTTCAGCACAAACGAAAGAAAAGAAATTCTTGCAAGATCGCTTCGGGGAACAGGTGACGGAATTGATCTCTTTGCTGTAGATGTAATTTGGGTTCAACGATTCGCGAAATGGTGCGAACCGCTTGATCAATATTTAACGGACGCAGAAAAGAATAGAATTCTAGAAGCGCCGTTAAAATCCTGCTACTACAAAGGAGAACTTGTTGCTCTTCCTTTAGACTTTGTTCAAGGAGTTATGTATTACCGGGAAGACTTACTCAAGAAATTGAAAAATGGAGAAGAAATTCTTGCGAAGATTAAGAAAGGAATAACTTGGGAAGATTTTATTAAAATTGGTGCTGAATTAAAATTACAAAATCCGTATTACATTTTTCCTGCGGCAGATTATGAAGGATTGATTTGCAGTTATATGGATTTGGTTTTAGGGCTCAACCCAAATTATTTTTCTGAAAATGGTTTTAATCTGGATACACCGGAATCTCATAAAGCGCTTCAGCTTTTAGTGGATTTGGTAAACAAACATAAACTTACTCCATCGATCGTAACAACTTTTACCGAAATTCCAAGCTACAAATATTACATCGATCATAATGGACTTTTTATTCGCGGGTGGCAAAGCTATGATAAGGATTTCCTAGAATTTCCGGTCGATCTCGAAAAAGAAAAATATCTTAGCAAAGCACAAATTCCATATTTCCAAAATGCGAATCCGGCGGCTGTAATAGGGGGCTGGCATATGATGATTTCCAAGTTCAGCAATAAGAAAAAAGAAGTAATGGATTTTGTTAAATATCTTCTAAGTGACGAAGCACAAGAAATGTTTTATAAAGAAAGCGGCTACTATCCGGTTGTTAAGAAAATTTATGAGGACCCTTATTATCAAAATAAGTATAAAGAACTGACTAATATGCGCGGAGTATTAAGTCATGGCGTTCACAGACCCGCACACGAAGAATACACCAGGTTTTCAAAAATTATGTCTTTCTATTTTGAAGAAGCTATAAAGCAGAATATTTCTGTCCGCGAAGCTTTGGCAAAGGCCACTAGGGCAATTCAGAAAGAAGAAACTGCTATTAGAGAAATGTGAGTTAGGCATGGTTGCTAAGATTAGTGAAAAAATATCCCAGTATAAATTTCAGATTAGGCATATAACAACTTTGTTGGTAATACTTATTGTATTCCAATTGGTCCTGGCTTTTGTTCAGAAGTCCCTTTTAAGCAGCTTCTTAAATGAAACACAGTCGTGGTATCAAAAATATTCTGCCGAACGTTTAGCAATTGTAACTTCTACAAGTATGGAGCTTTTGTTCGAAAATCTTTTTATGGGCAAGTCTATTGCCGATTATGAGGAAAGAAAAATTGTTTACTCATTCAATGTAATTTTCAAACAGCAGTTAATACAGAAAAGTGTAGAAGACATCAGTCTGATTCTTCTTAAAGATCACAGGATATATGTTATTGACAGCGGGCAGCAGCTCTACACTTATCTTACAAATCAGCTGGAGCCTTACCAGGAAAAGAACAGCGTTCATAGCGAGGGAGTAAAACTGTTTCTTTCTATGCGCGATAAAATGAGAGCTTCGGAAACTATTTACAGTACGGTTAAAAACAATAAAACATTTAATCTGCTTGTTCCTTTTGTACCCGATGGAGAATATCTTGGCGTTATGTACATGAGAATTACTCCGGACTTCTCCTTTTTAACCACTGAAGTCTCGGCGAACTTTGATAAAGTGTCGATGGTCTATTCATTTCTCATTCTCATCGGATTGATTACCATTTTTTATTTCTCTTCACTTGCAGTCAAGGAAAGAGATGACGCTCAGGCAAAGCTTTTTGAAGAGCATGAAGAGAATATTAAAAAGCAGATTCGGCTGGAAAAAGAATCTCTTTTCACAAAACGCATTTATCATACACATCATAAGACGGAAAAAATAATCGGATTCATCAAGGATGATGTGCGCCAGATGCAAACATCCAACATTGATGATCTTAAAAAGAGAGTTGTTACTTACTCGAATTTTATTTCCAGAATGATTTATGATATGAAGTGGTACGACCAGGACATCAATACTATTGTAAACCCGATGTTCCGGACAAACATAAATGATGTGATAAGATTTATTGTTGATCATATCTTTCTGCGCATATCAAGCAAGAATGAAATGTTCAAGTTCGAACTCCATCTTGATGATAAACTACCGCTGGTTAATGTTAATGAGTTTGTTGTGTGGGAAATACTTGAGCCATTGATGCAGAACAGCATTGATCATTCGCGTAAAGAATCTGTTGCTGTAAAAGTAGATACGGTTTACGATGCAGTAAATCATGTATCCCAAATTCGCATAAGCGATGACGGCGTCGGCATCCAGCCGGAGTTATTAGAAGTTGGAGCAGATGGTATTAAAAGGATATTTTTGGAAAACGAATCTACAAAGAAAATCGAAGGCGCTAATTCCGGCTACGGATGCTACATAGCTTACCAGATGGCGGTTGAAAAATGCGCTTGGACTCTTGATGTTGAAAACCTTTCTGCCGGAGGTTGTAGATTTACAATTGGAATTAAGAATTAAAGGAAATTGAATGAGCAAATCGGATTTTATAAATATTCTACTTGTTGAAGATGAAGATTTTGATGTAAGAAGAGTTAGAAACACAATTAGTTTTTACGATACCAGAATTAAAATTGCAGAAGTTGTTTCCAACGGAATGGCCGCACTTGATCTGATTAGATCAAATCATGATAAGTACGATGTAGTTATTATGGATTATCAAATCTCCGGCGGACTTAAAGGGGAAGAACTCATTTCCAAAATAAAAGATATTGATCCCTTCATACAGATTATTGTTATCACTAAAATGACAATAAATATTACGAATTATGAATTTGCCAATAATCTTTTGAAAGCCGGAGCGTTCTGGTTCTGCACAAAATATCCGGGAAACATCGAAGAATATATTTACCAGCCTACGGATTTCATCCTTAGTATTTTTAATGCGAATGAAAAGAAACGTTTAGAAAAACATAGAACCCGTTCCGATAAGAAATTGAGCCAGAGTATTGAGAACATGCTTGACGCCAAAAGACTTATCGGCGAATCGAAACCGATGATACAATTGAAGGAAAGCATTGACCGTTATGCTAAGAGTGATGTTAATATTCTAATTCACGGCGCTTCCGGTACCGGAAAAGAATTGGTCGCATGGAATATTCACCTGAAAAGTAAAAGAAAGTATGAAAGCTTTGTTCCTATTAATTGCGGAAGCATTCCAAGCGAACTGATTGAAAGTGAATTGTTTGGTTACGAGAAGGGCGCCTTTACCGGAGCTAATACAAATAAATCGGGCTTATTCGAAGTTGCTCACAACGGAACTCTTTTTCTTGATGAAGTAGCCGAGCTTCCTCTTCACGCTCAAGTTAAACTGCTTAGAGTTCTTCAGGAAGGTGAAATTGAAAAAATTGGAAGAACTG
>JBHEKZ010000363.1:0-5147 GCA_041859025.1 Melioribacteraceae bacterium
GAATTCAGCTTTGTACATTTCGAAATCGGGAGTGTCGCTTTTATTCACTAACAGATAAGATGGTTTTGAAGAGCGGCGCAGAATTGCTCCAACTTCTTTATCTATTGGAGTCATTCCGGTTCTGCCGTCAACAACAAATAAAATCATGTCGCATTCAACCAAACCGATTTCAATCTGCTCTCTAATTGCAAGTTCAAATAAATCTTCAGTATTTGGTACGTAACCGCCGGTGTCAATTACACGAAATATTTTACCATTCCATTCAACGTCGCCATAATTTCGGTCGCGGGTAACTCCGCTTACGTCATCTACAATTGCAATTCCACTATGAGTAAGTCTGTTAAACAAAGTGGATTTTCCTACATTCGGTCTCCCGACAATTAATACTAATGGTGAAGCCATTTATTCCTTTTCCCTAAAATCTGTACTGCAAATGTAACTCCGGATAGTAATACGAAGTAAACCCATTTTGAAATTTTTCCAGGCTGGTATGCAGTTCGATGTTTTTATTGTATGAATGAGCCGACCATGCGGCATCAAGTGCGCTTATTATATGATTGACGAACACAACAATAACCGCTTTAGAGGCTATATTGTAGTAATCGTTTGCTTTTCCCCGTTCTACCGAGTAATAAATAAAGTTCTTAGTTAGATTGTTTCTATCGGCTTTATACTCAAAAGGAGTGTTTTCGTCGCCGAAATCGTCCCAGCCTACATTAAATTGTGGATACTTGCCGATTAGTTCGAAGTATTGCTGCTCTCCGTAATATGGAAGTTTATGAGAAAAGTATGAACCGAGATCTGTTTCAAGTCTGTTTAATTCACCCCAATTTACTTTTCCGCTTGTTGTTAAAACATTGCACTTAGTCGGATCGATAGAGGAATTTATATTTTTTGTGTTAGCCGGATTGGAAACCCACTTTGCGTATCTAACCGCGCTCCAATGCTGATCGGCATAACCCTGGAAGAATGTGGTCTGATCATCCCCCTTTTTATCGTACGCTAAGCCAACAGCAATCGCCGCTGCTTCAACGGCAATAAAAATAGCAGACTTCAAATAACTCTCGCTGTAAAACTCTCCCGCACCGGGAAGTATTAAAGAGAGTCCGGCCGCAACCATTGGTTTTTTCTTGCTTACACTTTCTTCCAGCGGCGATTTAACAACAAACTCTTGGGTAGAAACATTAGCGGTTTTGGAATCGAAAGCTAAAACTCCGCTCAGCTGAGTTTTGTTTTGCTTCAATTCTTGCGCTGTGATGAAAACCAACGGAAGGAGAAATAAAATCAGCAACCTTTTCATTCTATACTCAAATTTGTTTTAAATGATTTGTGGAAGAAAACCGCAGAGACGCAAAGACACAAAGTTTTACAAAATGAGAAACGATTCTTCTCTTTGCGGCTTAGCGTCTTTGCGGTAATTATTTTAAAAGCTAAAGTCGAACAGAATTCCGCCATAGAAATTCCATTCTTTGCCATACTTAATAACTTCGCCGCGAACGGTTTTATTAAACTCATCAAACGCGTATGCCGCGTTAAAGAATAAGCTCGTCGGGAAAATGTAAAACGAATTAAGTTTTATTCTAAGCTCGCCGCCTATTCCCTTCTTAAAATCTTTCATTTCCGGGAATGCGCCGGTCCACGCGTTTCCGTAATCAGCATAAACGGAGAAATAAACTTTGTCTAAGTATAAATGCCCAAAACGTGTATCAATGTTTTTAAACAATGGAAACCTGTAAGTTAAATTCAGCCAGCCTAATTCGTTGCCGCTTACAGAATAGAATGGATAACTCTTCATTCCAATTAAACCGCCCAGATAGAAATCGAAAAAGTCCGGTACAGCCGGGCCGAATATTGTTCCGGCGCGGAACTGAGCGCTTAATGTTTGATCTCCGCCTAAATGGAAATATTCCTTCCAGTTCAACTCAAGTTTAGGGAATTTGAAATCATTGTAAAGCGGTTTTAGAATTCCATCAACAACGGTGTAATTATTCTCATTGTTGAAGCGGTTCATTTCGTAATCGAATTTTATTTCAACTTTTCTTCCGACAGGATTAATATCGGCATCAATAGTAGGAATAGTTAATTCGTGACTAATCTTTAATTGGAACGCGCGGCCGATATAATACTTATCGCTGGAAGCCGGATAAAGTGTATTGCCGCTTTCCGGCAATATAAAACTTCCCAATTCCGATGAATACTGACTAAAGATAAATCTGCCTTCCAGCATAGTTCCGTCGGAAAATATTTTGTGCTTAGCTACAATGTCAAACTCGAACAAACTGTAAGTAACTTCTGCCGGAATTCTATAATCAACCCGCGGTGGAATGAAAGTTGAATCTATACCGAAATCTAAATCGACATTGGCGCCGCGGCTTACACTGTAAAGTTCAAAACCAATTTCGGGACGCAATCCAATATTATAGAACAGAGGAAGTTTATCGCGTTAATCGAATTGAAGAAATAGATCACGTTCTAATCTTCTATTTATAGAAACGCTGCCGAATATTGAATAGCGATTAAGAATATCACTCGATGCTATATATATACCGGGCTTAATTCTATCCAAGCCGGAATTGAAAGTGCTGTAATTATCATAACGTATAAACGGCAGAATACTGATCTTGGAAAAGAAGCCCGAATATTTTTCCGGCGTGTATTCCGGTATTTTCGTGTCATCATAATTTCTAAGCTTAACAATATCAAACTTGCCGATATCTCCGTTTGGTTTATTTTCTTCCAGCGGAGGATTCTTTAGCCAGACATATTTTTTTGCCGGATCGACTTTAGTTTGTTCCTCTTTACCAATCACAAAAATCTTGAATCCGCTTGCAGTATAACCGGCGTAGGCAATTTCATTCTTATTATTAACTGCCGGCATATAGGCGCCGCCTACAACATTTGTTAACTGCTTCTTCTCTTTCGTTTTCAAATTGAGAGAATAAATATTGAAGATGCCGGTTTCATCGCTCGAATAGTAAAGCAATCCATCCTTAGTCATAGAAGGATTTCTTTCATCGGCTTCCGAAGTAGTAAGCAGTTCATAACCGGAACCGTCGGCATTTATTCTCGCTACATCTCTATTGTCTTTTATGGAAAAGTCGAACAGAATTTGAGAATCATCAGCTGAAAATTTCGGATTGAAAAGCTGTTCCCCTTGTTCAAAGAATGTCAGCTTCTTAAAATTCTTTCCATCTATATCAACAATTCCAAGATTTACAGTTCCATCATTCTGATAAATGAATGTAATCTTTTTCCCGTCGTGAGAAACACTTGGATTGTTAGCACGCAAACCGTGAGTTAATCTCGTTTCTTTTTCCGTATCTAAATCATAAACGTACAAGTCATGTATGTTAATCCATTTTGGATTATCGTCGCTCAGTTCAGCGTAAATTATTTTGTTCGTTCCCGGAATGAATGAAGTAGTTGAACGGACTTTTGCTTTTACAAGTTTCTCAGTCTTTGTTGTAAAATCATAAAGATATAATGAGGAGAGACTCATGTAATCATTTGTTTTACTAGAGATATAAAGAAGCTTCGTTCCGTCGGTTGAATATGTAGGATGAAAATTACCGAATCCTTCGGAAGCAATCATAGAACCTTCAACTCTATTTGCAAGCACATCTGCGGTTCTCTTCTTATAATCTTCTTTTAGAAAACTTGACCATTCATTATAAATCTGATAGCCGTCTTTGCCGAGAACATCTTCAAACGCCGCATCAATTGTAAAGTTGGTTAGTTTGCCAAGTTTATGACTTACTTCTCTTAATTTATCTTCTCCATACTTTTGCGAAATGTAGCGCGTAAGAGCAAAACCGGAATTATAAACCGATTCATTTCCTAAACTTGTTTTTTCAAACACTCCCATCTGATTCCAGGTAAGCAGTTTATTTTCTAAAGCATAACTGCGAAGAATCATATCTCTATGCGTGTCCCAATTATCATAGTTAAACTCTTTACGCATGTATTGTGCAGTACCTTCGGCAAACCAAGCCGGAACATTTATTCCGGGAATTGGATAAGAGGCAATAAAATTCGGAAAGCCGTAAAGAATATCGGGACGACGTTTATCTTCATAATTCAAAAACTGCAAATAAAAAACCGGAAGTGTGCGGGAAAGCTTCAATCCCGATTGTATCTGTACCATGTGAGTAAATTCATGCGAGATTACATTGCGAAGCCAGTTGTGTGTTCCGCGCAAATCGAAATCGAGCGATGATGCCCATATCTCAATCTTGTTGTCAAAGAAATAAGTTGCACCGTTCGAGTAATCATCAATGTCTTTAATAATGTAATCAACAGTTTCCGGTTCATACTGATAAAGTGATGTGATCGGCTCCCAAACTTCATCGGCAATTTTGGCAACAACTTTAGCTGTGCGTTCGGCTTCTTCATGGTAATGAACGCGAACATGCTTGCCTTTTATTGTTAGCCATGTATAATCCGGATTGTATTCATTGTATTGCGCTAAGAGCGGAGACAATGAGAGAAGGAATATTAAAATTATTTTTCGCATGGATTATTTGATCACCGCAATCTTTATAATTTTGTTTGCTGATTTGCCGCTTGAGCTTACTACTTCCAGATTGGCATAATAAACACCGCTCTGAACTTTACCTATCTGCCATTCAATTTCGTTATCCATTCCGCCGGTTGCATTGCCGGTTATCGTTGTTACAAGTTCTCCGGCAAGATCAAATATTTTAACTGTTGTTGTTGAGTTTTCAGCAACGTAATAACGAACCTTTGTAGAACTGCCGTAAACCGGATTAGGCCAGTTGTACGCTTTAGTTGTTGGGAAAAAATCGGTATTAGGAGTAAAAGTATTTGTTAACTCTAAATAAGCGTTTCCCGAAGAGTTGCCATATTCCGCTGCCCAACTAACTTTACCTTGAACCGCAGAAAGTTGCCATGCGCTTAAGTGTCCATTGTAATCAACAACACCAAGAATTGGTTTATATGATGGCAAAGGTCCCATTGTAGGAAGTTCTTCGCTGAACAATACAGGGCTAACAGCCGGATAGATTCCGTTTTTTAATGGATAACCGCTTATTGCTTTTCCGGTAGACGGATTAAAAGCGTAAAGCTCACCGCCATTGGTAACAGCCAGTATTTCTTGAATTCCATCCTTGTTTATATCTGCAACTATT
>JBHEKZ010000060.1:0-7624 GCA_041859025.1 Melioribacteraceae bacterium
ACATTTTTTTATTTTCCACTACTTTCTTGATTACAGAATGTTCCGGAAGTTTAATCAATTGCGAAATTGGAGTTATGTTAAAGGAAGAATAATTGTGAATCGCGTAGTTACCGCCATCAGAGATTTGATAGCTGTTGGTTCCACTATATTCCTTTGGAGTTAATTTTTCAAGTTTTCCTTTGCCATCCAATTTTACTCTATATAAATATTTTTGCGTAGCATTATCTGGAGAAGCACTGAAGTAAGCATAACCCCCTTTTTCATCAACCAACTGCAAGTCAATTACATCATAGTCTCCGGGAGTCATAAGCTTAACACTTTTCCCATCACGGGAGATAATATATAGATGTCTCCAACCGTCTCGTTCACTAATCCATGTTAATTCTTTTCCTTTCTTTAGCCACATTAGTTCATCGTGAATATCGATCCAAGCGGAATCCCTTTCGGTGAATATTGTTTTAACATCTCCGGTTTTTGCGTTGCCAAGCATTACTTCATTTTGGTTTTGTAGGCGATTAAGATGCTGTAAAACGATTTCTTCTGAGCTTTCTGCCCAGTCCATTCTTGCTATGTAATTATTTCTCGGATCACCCGGAACATTCATCCAAACTGTCTTTGTGTCGGAAATATTCACAACTCCAACTTTACTTGCCGAATTTGTTGTACCAACTTTTGGATATTGAACCGGAATGACTTTTGAGTAAAGGGAATCTGTGTTGTTAATCATAAAAAATTCATTCACACCGGAAGCGTCTAATTGCCAGTAAGCAATGCTTTTGCTGTCGGGGCTCCAGCGGAAGCCGTCACGCAAATCAAGTTCTTCTTCGTAAACCCAGTCAAACGTTCCGTTGATTATTGTTCGCGAACCGTCGAAGGTTAATTGAGTAACTTTTCCGTCAGCTAAATTTTCCACATAAATATTGTTTTCATAAACGTAAGCCGCTTTTTGTTCGTCGGGAGAAACTTTTGCGAACATAAGTTTAGATGGCTTTGCAAAAGCACCGATTTTCTGAAGCTTACTTGTTTTTAAGTTCAGCACGTAATAATCACCTCGTGTATTTTGGCGCCAAACCCTTGCTGTGTTTGTATATATCATCAGCAAATTTCTGTTTGCAGACCAAATGTAGTTACTTATCGAAAGTGGTTTTGTCTGTCCTTCATATACCAATAGTTTAGCAGAAACCATTATCTCTCTTTTCCCGGTTTCAGTCTCATATTTAACTATGTCTCTTCCGCCCGGGGCATCTTTAGATGCTTCCAATGTTGTATAAAACTTTCCTTCTTCAATAAATCTTGCGGGGCCAAATCTATCCGAAGAAAAATCCGCGCTGTTAAAAATTCTGTCGAGTGTTAAAAGAGATTTGTCGGTTGTCTGCCCAAAAATGTTTTGCATTAATACAAACAGCATTATTAAACAAAAAAACTTGGTAATGTTTTTCATTTATACCTCTGATAGCAAATTGATGTGATGCATTTCCATTGATGCGGTTGATTTGTCTTTCGTAAATTTTTGTACCCCCGGCGGGAATCGAACCCACATCGCAAGCTTCGGAGGCTCGCGTTCTATCCATTGAACTACAGGGGCAAATTATTCAGGATTAAGCATCATAGAAACCGAATCCTAATTCAACGCAAAAAATAAAAAGAATTTACCATTAAACTCACATTATTGTTTGTTTACTTCATGTAATATTTTTTATTTCGAAAATCTACTTGATGATTTTTTATATTTATTACTAAGTTTAGTCAACTAAAAATAAAAAGGTGATCTTGTGTCTGCCACAATGAAAAAAATCGCAACCGATGTGATTGCTTCTCTTAAAAAGAAACCTTCGCCGGAAAAAGCGGGAAGCTCATTCTGGGATTTTATGAAGGAACAACTTTATTCCGAATCCACCTGGGATCAAGGCGATCTTAATGTAATAGAGAAGGAAATTGAAATACAACTTTCAAAATTGGAGAAGAAGGAACTTACCGATTTATGGAAACGAACAGATATCGGTATGGATAAATTTGATGATGGAAAGAAAGTTGATTCTGCGGAGATGAAGGAGGATTTGACCGGCGAAATACTTGGCCAGGTTATGGATAGAATGGATGATAATTATTCGGGCGGAAGCAGCGATTATCGTCCGACAGAAACATATTTTGCAGTAGACGAGGATACCTCCAAGAAGAAAAAAAATTCCGATGAAGAAGCTGGTGAAGAAAAAGAGCCAAGCGAAATTGGAGAAGACGACGACTTGAATCTCGACGATGAAGATTTATTTATTGATGATGATGATCTCGAAGATGAAGAAGAAAATTTTTAGCTTACTAATAATTGTAAATTTAACTTTGTTTGCTCAAAACGCTGTTCCGGACAGTTCTTACAACAATGAACAGCGTCTCAACTTCTCGACGTTCTTCAATCCGATGAAATACCTAACTGATCCATATTTCAGCACCGAGTTAAATTCACTAGGTCTAAACACCAACTTTTTAAATGATTCAACATCGATTCTGATGCAAACCAGAATGCAGCTTGCATGGCTTAGTAATTCTAATCAAATAGATGCAAAAACAAATCTTCTTAATCCGTTATATAAGAATTACATGGCAGGGCAAACTAATCGGTTATTCAATCAGATTCTTGGCGCAGTTCAAGTTGGCGCAGTTGGTTTTTTAGCCTACAAACACATCGAAAAGTACTATATCAAAAAGAAGAAATGAAAAAAGCCCGGAACAGCCCTCACAGCATTCCAGGCTTATCTATAATAGGAAATATTACTTTTGACGTGTATATACGATAGTCATATTCTTCGTTTCTTGTGCGCCCTCAACTGTGAACATATCGAAAATCATTTTGTTATCATCAACTTGAGTAGTAACAGTTTTTGCTGTCGTTTCTTTCCCACTCATCGGGTCAACCATTTTTCCAACATAAGTTAATTTATTTGTTACCGGATCAATCTTACCTTTCATTGTAAGAACTCCGGTTCCCATATTATCAAGCCAAACAGAGATATACTCTTTCGTCATATTGTCGTAAGCATCAATTCCAAAGCCTTCCATCGGCATTCCCATCATCATGGATTTGAAAGTAGATTTCATATATCTTCCGCCTAACATCATTTCGAAGACGGCTGTGCCTTCAGCTTTCATTTCTTGCCCGCCCATAAACTGTGTTATCTCGGCTTTCCATGTCCCGCAGTTTTTTTCAAATGCTTTATGAACCGGTCCCGGAGTCATATAGTCTTGCCATTTCTTCATCATCTCAGCTTGGTCTTGCGCAGTAATTGATGCAACGGCAAACAACAGCAAAGAAGCAATCATTGTTTTAAATGATTTCATTTGGAAGTCCTTTCTTGGTTTTTGATGTGTGTTCCAATATTACAAAGTGAATTTGAAAAAGAAAAGAAATTTATTTTTCAGATCTCTTTAGCATAAGAGAAAACATTATTGTAGATATTAATGCGAGCACAAATGCCCCGCCCCATAAGATTATTGAATTTAGTTTGTCCAATACAACCGCTCCCAGCCATGGACCAAACATAAACGCAAAGCTAAAAACCATTTGATAGTAGCCCATATATTCTCCCCGTTTTTCCTCGGGAGAAATAACAGTGCTGTAAGATGCACTTGATGGAAAGAAAATCATTTCGCCAAAAGTCCAGATCACTATTGTAAAAACAAGCCAAACTAACGCGCTGGAAAGCGCCATCATTCCGAATCCTAATGCCGCGAGTAATGAACCGAGAACCATAGACTTTCTATCATCCCAATTTGCCATGGCATTGTTTAACGGTACTTCAATCAATACAATCATAATTGTATTAATAGACATTAGAATGCCGAAAGTAGCTTCAGTATAGCGAAGCTCATTAACTATATATAAAGGAAGTCCGCCAAGAAACTGAAAGAATACTAAGTTCACGGGAATTAAGGCGAGCATAAAAAACAAGAATCTTCTATCACTTAAGATGGAGAACTTACTTTTATCCGGACTTAAACTGTCTCTTAATTCGGCCCTTTCGCTTCTGTTCTCTTGGGACTGGCTTTCAATTTTCACAAAGCTCAAAAAAGTACCGGAAAGAATAGAGCTTGCCCCGTTAACATAAAATAGAAGCGAATAATCGATCTGTGTTAGAAATCCGCCAATTACCGGCCCAATACTCATTCCAAGATTGATCGCCAATCTGTTTAAAGCGAAGGCCGTCTTGCGCTGGTCGGCTGATGTTTCAAATGAAATTAACGACAAATTTGCAGGACGGAACGCCTCGCTGAATACAGCCCAAACAAAAGTTACTACAATAATTAAGTTGTAATCCGTAATAAAAGAGTATAAGACGATCATGAGGCCGGTGAATATTAAAGACAACCGCATTACTGTCAGCGAACCAACTTTGTCAGCAAGCCTTCCTACAAATGGAGAAGTTAACAACGCTCCGAGCCCATATACCATAAGCACCATACCCGCAGCGGTTGGAGTTACGCCAATCTTCCGATTCATATAGATGGCTAAAAACGGAAGAACCATTGTTCCGGAACGGTTAATAAGCGTAGCCAAAGATAACAGCCAGACGCTTCTTGGTATATTTTTAAGTCCTTTGTAGGGATTCACCTTAGAACCACATCATTTTCGATTAATAACGCAAACTTATGAAAGTTTGTTCTGCCAATCATCCTCTTACAAAAGATCGGCTAATTCATTATGTTTCATTAGTTAAAAAATCAGTTGGAGGATTTTCATGCGATTGAAGCACGGTATTGCATTGTTACTTCTTGTTGTCACAGCTTTTGCATGTTCAACACTTACTCTTAAACCGGCGGAATATGCCTGGCCAATCGAAAACGCACTTAAGGTTGATGCTAAAGGGAATATAATTGAACAAAGATATTCATTTACTCTAAACGTTAAGCCTCTCTTTTTCGAAGAGTTTAATGACTCTACAAATTACATCGGGAAGGAAATCAGAATAATACGCGATAAAGCCGGCTACTATTTTATCACTTCTAAAAATTTTAAGAACGTTTACGTTTTTAAATCAATAGAGGGAGGAATGGAACTGGAAAACAAAATTATGATTTCGGAGTTAAAAGGATTGACAGCGCCGGCATTTAATCAAAAAGCCCCGAATGTTGAGTTGCTCGACAATCCAAACAAATACTTGTTGAATTACAAAGGCTTAATGAGGTAAGACCAATGAACTCTAAATTTTACTTTTTGATTTTATTTGTTTTTGCATTTGGGACAGTAGTACAAGCGCAATCCGATTATGAAAAGACACAGAACTTCAAAACACGTTATCAGCAACTTGAGGCTGCGATTAAAAACGCAACTTCGCTGGATGAATGCAACACAATCTCCGAAAACATTGCCAAGCTGAAAAGCGATTTTCTTTCAGATAAAGGGCTATTAGATAATTCACTTTATCCTGAAAATTTTGAATCATCCTTTTCCAAGATTGAGCGTGCGGTAGAAATTCGCAAAGGTGATTTCACACAGATTACAGAACTAACTACCGAAGTAGGAACGCTTAAAGATAAAATTTCTACTATCAGTCAAGAAAACCAAGGTTTGATTTCGCAAATAAGAACCTTGCAGATTCGCTCCGCAAAAGACGCTCAAACAATCGCCTCTCTTCAAAAATTGGTTGCTCAACTTAAAGCAAACATTCAGCAGAGAGATGAACTTGTTCGCGGAATAGTTGACAGCTTGCTTGCTCAATTTGTTCAGATGCCAAACGGACTTAACGAAATTGAGAAACAAAACATTTACACAAAGGTTGACGCCGGAAACTTATTCTTTAATGTAGAAAGAACGATTGCGGACAATATCCAATTCATGAAAGTCACACAGATGACTCCGGACGATCTTGGCGAAATGAAAAAGCAATACAAAGACTTCAATAAAGTCTGGAGACAAATTGGACCAAAGTTAGCCGAAGTATATTTGAACAGAAAGGATAAGACTGCTCAAATAGCTAACATAGACGCTATGTTTGCCGATTGGAACTTCCGCGTTAATGATGAGATGTGGGGACAGGTAAACAAACTCTTTCGCGAAAAGAAAATTGCTCTCTTGCAATTTAAGTCGGGCGATCAGTTTGTAAACAGTGTTTCCTCTTTTGTAGGCGATGAAATGAAAAACCTTGGCGTAAAAAGTTCTTCGGAAACCGAGAACATCTATTACGCATTTACAGACAGCGTTTATTTCAAAGTTGTTGAGCCGGTTTGGATTCCAATATTGATTGAAAACAATATGATGACAGACGCCAACAAAGATTCTATTGATTCTTACATTGCAAAATGGAAAGAAAAAGTAGCTCCGGGAACATCTCTTAACTGGATTTATATTGGCGGCGGTGCCGTAATTGTATTCTTGATTATTGCTTTCTTTTTGAAAGGCAAAAAGAAACCGGTTGCTAGATTCGATGAAAAGAAAGAAGACACACTCTAAATTGAAATCGAAAATTAGGATTTTGAAAAATCCCGCTTTAGGCGGGATTTTTTATTCATAAACTTTTTTCATTCTCATACTTTCACGAAGTTCTTGAACCAAACTTTGTCCACACAAAATAAACCGGAACTCCGAGAGCTACAATTAGTAAACCGGGCCAAGTATAATCCGGTTTGTAAACTAGCAGAATAATTGAAATTGAAGCCGCCAAGAAAATGTACAGCGCCGGCAGATAAGGATAACCAAAAGCTTTGTAAGGCCGCTCCGCCTTTGGCAAGCGTCTCCTCAAAATAAAAATGCCAGTTATTGTGAGTATATAAAAAATCAAGACAGTACACACAACGTAATCGAGAAGCTGGCCGTATGTACCGGAAAGACAAAGCAAACTTGTCCAGATTGCCTGAATCCACAAAGCTTTTGCCGGTACAGATTTACTATTTAACTCGCCGGCAAATTTGAAAAATAAATTATCTTTGGCCATAGCATAATAAACTCGCGCACCGGCAAGAATTAATCCGTTGTTACAACCAAATGTTGAAATCATAATTAGTATAGCCATCACTACTACCGCTATGTCACCAAAAATAAAATGAGCCGCAGCTGTACCAACTCTGTCTTCAGCCGCAAATTGAATTCCCATTCCGGCAACGCTAGTTGAAGAGGGATCACCTTGCAACGGGAGTATAACCAAGTAGGCTACATTGGCGAGAATGTATAATACCGTTACAATAATTGTCCCTAAAAACAAACTCCAGGGAATTACTTTCTTTGGATCTTTTACTTCGGCAGCAATGAATGTAATATTTTCCCATGCAACACTTGAAAAAAGAGAACCAACCATCGCAGTTCCAATTGCCGCAACAACGGCAAAACCGGCGAGCGGTTCAATTACATCAATCAATCCATTTTTTAGATGGATTTGTTTTGCGCTCCACATATCTGCAAAGTTTGATGAAATCACTCCGGCATTCGAACCAATAATCAACCCGAGCGCAATTAATCCAAGCAGAGCAATAGTTTGTGAAACAGTAAAAATGTTCTGAACAAATCTTCCCTCTCTAACTCCGCGTACATTTACAAAAGTCAAAAAGATCACACTAACAATTGCAAGTAATTGAGCCGCCGAAATTTTTAACCCGGCAAGCTCGAGAAGGATATTACCCGGACTAAACCAAGGAATAA
>JBHEKZ010000151.1:0-4922 GCA_041859025.1 Melioribacteraceae bacterium
TTATTCCTTCGAACGTTTTCAATACCTTAACAGGGATTTCTATTCGGTTTTGTAAAAGACAAACCAATGCTTTTGTTGAAGCATCTCTTAAATACCTATTTGAACTGGTAAAGAACCAAGCTAGCATAACCCCTGCCAGCCTTGCCGATTCATCACTAACTTCTGCTTTTGAATTTTCACTCCAAGCCCAGTCGATCAACCGTTTGACAGAATTATAATTTGAATAATCACCGTATTTATCTTGTAACCAAGTTGTCCACCATGCATCTCTCTCTGCTAATGAGAACTTGAATAAATTATAATGCAGTCTGTCCGAATTAAAGTAAAAATCAGGCTTTATTGCCATAGAAATGGATGTTTCAATAAAAGCAAAAAATAGGTCTTGGTTTTTAATAATTACTTTATTAAGATATTCTCTAGAGGATTCACCAACTGTATCAGAACGTCTCCATTTCAATCCATCAATGAACGCACTGGCTGTTGAATAATAGTTGGCTGCGAAAGGTGCTAGTTCATGCAATTCCTTACTGGTACGTTCAGGCACTTGCACAGAAAGTGCTTCAACAAGGTTTTGGTTGAAACTTGCTTCAGGTTCATCCTTCAGCAAATATCTTAGTGGGCCTGATTCGAATGACTTTTCGGGATTGTTAAGGTCAAGGTATTTATCCAGCATAGCTGAAACAATTAAATGGTCTTGAAATCGCTGATAGGCAAAATGAATACCGTCATAGTGTTTTCGTTCCATCCAATACAGATCTTCGTTAATTACTCCTTCGGATATCAACCGCTTTAAGTACTGCTTATCATCACTTCCGCATTTTCCTGAAAATGTATCGTTGATAATTTCTTCACCTGTTTCATAGGTCAAATGGTTAACCCGATCCTCAACCATTTTTGCCAGTATTCTGTCCACAGCTTTTCGTAGAAGTTTCAATTTTATATCATAATCCAGTTCATTTGGCTCTGCTATCTTTTCTTCAACTCCATCGAGGTAATTTTCAATGATAGCTGTAATACCATCGTAACCAAGAGGCACTTGATTAAGTCCTCTTTTCTTTAACCCGTCGCAAAAAAGTTTTAGAAATAGTGGATTCTGAAATTCAGGATGCAGTATCGGTGAGCCAGGAGGGATAATGTTGTAATGCTTGAAGAAATGAATTGATGCTTCATACTCCAAACTTTCAAAGCCCGGATGGTACATTCGCGAAGCAACTAAATTATCAATAACAGTTACAGGAGCCATTAGATTTTCAAAAGAATCACGAATACTAACAATTAGACCAAGCCATGGAAACCTGTGAAACGAAGAGATGAAGGATTTCAGTTTTTTGGGCCAAACACGCCTTCCATTTCCCTCGTTTAGGGCATCAATTACAATAATAATACGGTTCCTTTGACTTTCAGCTTTTGCGTTCAAAGCCCCAAGTAAAACATTCTCATTGCCATCAAACCGAAGTTGGTTTCGAAGAATTTGTGTCCACGGCATTTCATTTGTGGAAAAATTCTCTCCCAAAAGTAGAAGGCTAGTTAGATTATTTGCCATCCTTCCAAGAACAAGGTCAGCAAGAGCATGTGATTTTCCAATGCCTGCAGGCCCTACCAAGACTAGGTAAGGTTTATTGGCCAACATGCATACTTCGGAATCGAGAAAGTAACTAAAATCCTCAATTGTACTGGAAAGCTCCCGCAATTCTTGCAGTTCGTTTTTGTAAGGCCGTGAATAATAATCGCTTCTATCACCTTTTTCCTTTTTGGCATTTTCCGACAATTCCCGCCATTCATTTAACTTGTTCGATATTTCCTGTACAGCTACTGCTATAGATTTTAATTCGCTTATAATGCTATCAAAAGGAATAGTATCAATTCCGGAAAAATTAATTTTTTCGTAAACCTTCCTGAAAGATTCTATAGCATTGTCTAAACCAGATATTTTTTCTTCAAGTTCTTTTTGGTTTACTCGTAAATGCACTCTCCTTCGCTTTTCAAGCACGTTTTCGTAATAGGAATTGATTGCGTCAGAAAATTTCTGATTGCGTGTAAACCCATCATGGAATCGTAAAAACGGTAAATTAAAATTTAATTCAGGAGTGTATCTACCGCCAAGCGCATTAATACTTTCCTGATTTTTTGTATCGAACCATTTATTTGTAAGTTCAGACTCATTAAAGAAATAATAGATTAGTCCCTCATTTTCCAACTTACGAAGGCGTGATTCCAGTTCATACTTTCCCCAATAAACGAAAGAGACTTTCATTTTCTTTAATAAGGCATATTTTTCCCATTCGACAACATGTTCCTGCCATTTTCGAAGCATTGATTTACCTCGTACTTTCCCATCAGGCCTATCAATAGGAATGGCAATATAGTATTTCTTTAGTTTTGGGTGATTATCAATAGCCGATTTTACAGATTTATCTAATAGTTTCCATTGGTTGTCCAATAAGCTGTTTGTAAAATACTTGGCCTGCCAGCTATGGATATCTCCGTTGGTCAATTCCCAATAGCATTCTTTGCCACCGTCAGGCTTTCCGATTCTGATAAACCGCAACTGATTCGAAACTTTCTCTTGCCCAGCGAGTTGACAGACCAATTCCTCAAAACCCTCTCGTTGGCCTTCAATTGCCCTGATATTGTTCCAGTTAATACTCACGTTTTAAATAACTTATTTTATTGTAGCAAATTTAGGTCTATTTGTCAAATCATTACTCTGTCATGGCCATTTGGGTTTAACAAAAGAAGATTATAATATAGGAGCTTCAATATACCAGGATAGGAAGGTGTTACGTTTAGAAAAATTGTTGATTAATTGTTAAGGATGCAAGTGTATTTGGCATGCTATTCAGCAAACGTTTGTTTGGATTGAATTTCAATTGAGAAATCATTTAATAATAAAGATAATTTTTCCAGTGGATTTATTCTTCTATCTCTAAACATTTTTATTAGTTTTCCTAAATTTTGATACCAGTCCTCCATTAAGAAATTTTGTTTTAATTTGTCCATATCTTTTTTAAATTCCTCATCATTATTTTTAAAGCAATCAATTATAAACATTACTACAGACTTCATTCCATCAATACGGACCAATACATCATTATATTCGTCCTCCTTTATTTCCAATGGAGTTTTAATCTTGTCCACATAGTCGACATAAAACCCTTCTTGTCTCAAAAATTCAGCTTTTTAAAACCAATTTACCTCATGAATTATGATTTTAATTTTCTTTTTAAAGTAATTCAATAATTTACCTTCTAAAACTGACATATCTTCGCTTTGCGAAATAAATTTATTAGGTTCTAATTTTATTTTATTTATGTAACCATTCAAATCTTTTGATAATAAATATAACAACGATATGACCATAGCTAATCCATATCTCAAACTATGATTACTAAAAAGATGGTTTATGCCATCTGCGCGCTTTCTAAATTGAAATCCATTTCCATCTAGAATCAAAATCACTGCCTTCATGGTCTCCTCTGTTGAATGAATAAGCATAGATGTAGCTCTACCATAGGATTTGTTTTTTGCAAGTAATTGGGCATCATTATATAAACTATCAGCATTATCTAATAAGTGCTTAGAAGCCAAAAGGCACTCCGTTTGTGTGAGTGTCATAAAGTTCTTATCCCCTTTAGATTTAGGCATTACAGTTCATTTATTTCTTTATCAATTAAACGATATTTGTCTTTGACTTCTTCACCTGTATAAAAGTCGAGTAAATCTTTCTTAGTTAACGTACCTTGAATTAAAAAGCGTTTCAAATATTCTTGGTTGAACTCCATCAGGAGGGTTGATTTTTCCAATTGTTTTAAAATTGCTTTATTGTTTTCAATGTTGTTTTGAACCAAAGATTTTATTACCAAAATCTCATTTATATCCTTGATGATTCTGCTTACTATCATGGTTAGAATATCTTTATCAAAATCGATTACTTTTGAATTTAACGCTATGTCACGAGCCAACATGTAAGCAATGGATAAGTTGGTGTAATCTCCTTTTTGTGAATTGATTATCGCAATAAAACCTATTCCAGGAATGTAACCCACATTTTCAAAATTCTTAAGAATGGAGCTTTCCACCAAAGAAATATCAAATACAATTAAGCTCACTTTACTGTCTCGGTTAGCTTGTGCTTCTATCAGTTGGTTCCAAGCTGTATCAGATTTGCGATTAAAAACATCTTTGTTTTCTATGTCTCCTAGACGTAGACTTTTATCAAATTTACATTCAACTGCGATTTTCAAATCAGGAGTTCCGTTTACTTCGCAGATAATATCACCTGTTTTATTTTTTGGGAGGATTCCAGCTGAATTGCCTGTTAAAAATGCACGGTCTTTTAATTTTCTATCTGCAAAAAATTGGTTTAAAAATTCTGCAATTTCGTCTTCTGCCAAATTTCCTTTGATGGTTGACTTATAGAAAAGCTCCTTCTTCATTTCAAAAATCATCTTCAAACTTTCAAGTTCTGTTCCTAACTCATTGGAAGTTTTTGAAAGAAAAGAAGATAAACGGTCTTCCATTAAAGCTAAAACTCCAATATAGATTGCTCTAAGCAATTTATCATCCCTTTCAGCTGCAGAAAGATTATCGAAATAATTAAATACAACTGGATTTTCAATTTCAAATTCTTTAATTTCAATTCTTTTGAGTTGTTGGTTTATTTTTAAAGTTGACATAAGCTACTAACTATTTACTGCATTAACTAAAGCCTCATAATGTAATTTGTCTTTCTTCGAAATATAACTTATTAAGGATTTACAAGCTACTGGGATATCAGACATAAATTCACTTTGCTTGCCAATTCTATCTATATTATCTAGGTGACTAAAATAATGAAATGGTTTCCAAATTCTTTTTGATATCTCTGGAGTAAATATCTTATCAGCTCTCCTATCCACCGGGTCAATACTTGGGTATTTAGT
>JBHEKZ010000454.1:0-7190 GCA_041859025.1 Melioribacteraceae bacterium
ATTTTGCATTAAGTAAGAATTAATTTACGAGGATATTCTGCTTAACAACGAACATATCCAAGATGCTAGAAAGAGAATGGATAAAACAGTCGAAGCATTCAGAAATGAAATTGCAAAAATTAGAACGGGAAAAGCTACAACAGCTCTTCTCGATGGAATTAAAGTTGATTACTACGGAACTATGAGTCCACTCAGTCAAGTAGGAAATGTTAGTGTTTTGGATGCTCACACTTTAGCAATTACTCCGTGGGATAAATCAATGGTTCAGGCTATTGATAAAGCAATTCTCGCTTCAGCGTTAGGATTAAATCCCATCAGCGACGGTACGAATATTAAAATTCCAATTCCGCCGTTGACCGAAGAAAGAAGAAAAGAACTTGTTAAATTAGTTAAAAAGTTCAGCGAAGACTCTAAAGTTGCTCTTCGCAATGTCCGTCGCGATGCTAACGACCATCTTAAGAAGCAAGAGAAAGAAAAAAAACTTACCGAGGATGAATTAAAGGAAGCCGAAAAAGAAACTCAGAAACTTACAGATGAACACATCGTTAAGATTGATGAAATCTTTAAGCACAAAGAAAAAGAAATTATGGAAGTGTAGCGATCTGAAATGGTAAGCTTTAAGACTGAACCTCAGAAAAAATTAAACCCTGGTAAATATATCGGGGTTTTTTTATGCCAAATTTTTCTTGTTGCTTTCTTTGATGAGTAGTCGATAATACAAAAAGTAGTGATTGTTCGGAAACAACTTAACTATAGCAGATCTTATTTTTAATTAGATAGTATTTCTATACTAACATTTAAATAACGAATTTATTTTATAATCAGAAAGAATAAGCTATATGCCCGGTAAAAATCTATACTGTACTGAAGTGCAAATGCAAATAAGAAAACCAGTCTCAGATGTTTTTGAAGCGTTCATTAATCCCGAGAGAACGAAACATTTTTGGTTCACTAAAGGCAGTGCCAAACTTGAGGTAAATAAAAAAGTAACGTGGGAATGGGAGATGTACAATGTCTCGGCTACTGTTCTTGCCAAAGAAATTTTAGATAACGAAAAAATAGTATTTGAGTGGGGCAGTCCTTCAAGAACTGTTGAAATTGCTTTTTCAATGTTACACGATGACTCTACTTATGTTGTAATAAATGAATGGGGTTATATTCAAACCGGTGACGAACTGTTAGCTGTTATCAAGGATTCTACCGGCGGGTTTACCACAGTGCTGGATGGACTTAAAGCTTATATGGAACATGGCATTGACTTAAATCTGATCGGAGATAAATTTCCGAGAGAAATAATTCAACACGGAAATATTTCCAGCAGCTGATATTGAAATCGGCTTACGCAACAAAATAAGCTACAAGAATCAGTCTGCTTTTTGTGAAAAAAGTTCTTCTAAATTGTATAGCAACTCCATATTTTGATGCTAACGGAAATAATCTATTCCAAAAATTTTGATAAACTCTTAAGAAGAGGAAACCATGAGCGTAACCAAAGAAGAAGCACTGAAGTATCACAGCGAAGGGAGAAAAGGGAAGATTGAAGTTATTCCTTCTAAACCTTGTTACACAGCAAGAGAATTGGCATTAGCTTACACACCTGGTGTTGCAGAGCCGTGCAGAGAAATTGAAAAGAATGATGACGATGTCTATAAGTATACTGCAAAAGGAAATCTTGTTGCTGTCGTTTCTAATGGTACAGCTGTTTTAGGTTTAGGTGATATTGGCCCACATGCCGGCAAACCGGCTATGGAAGGCAAAGGAGTTTTGTTCAAAAGGTTTGCAGATATTGATGTGTTCGACATTGAATTAAAAACTCACGATCCTAAAGAAGTAATACGCGCAGTTGAATTACTTGAGCCTACGTTTGGCGGAATTAATCTGGAAGATATTAAAGCTCCGGAGTGTTTCGAGATTGAAGAGAGATTGAAAGAAACTATGAACATCCCGGTATTCCATGATGATCAACATGGAACAGCGATTATTTCGTGCGCAGCATTAATCAACGCAACAGAAATAGCCGGAAAGAAACTAAGCGAGATTAAGATTGTTGTTTCGGGCGCCGGCGCAGCTGCAATTTCTTGCTGTAAGCTTTATGTGGCTGCCGGAGTAAAAGTAGAAAACATTGCTATGTTCGATACAAAAGGTCATGTTCATAAAAAAAGAACTGACCTAAATAAGTACAAAGAAATCTTTGCTCAAGAACATGCTTATAAAGATTTAACCGAAGGAATGAAGGGCGCAGATGTGTTTGTAGGCCTTTCTAAAGGAAATATTGTTTCTAAAGAAATGGTTAAAGGTATGGCTCCTAATCCAATTGTATTTGCCATGGCTAACCCCGATCCGGAAATAACATACAATGATGCAATAGACGCACGTGCCGATATTATTATGGCAACCGGTAGAAGCGACTATCCAAATCAAGTTAATAATGTTCTTGGCTTCCCATTCATCTTTAGAGGTGCTCTGGACGTCCGTGCAAGCAAAATTAATGAAGAAATGAAGATGGCTGCCACTTTGGCTTTGGCTCAGCTTGCAAGAGAGAAAGTTCCGGAAGTAGTTCTAAATGCTTACGGCGGAAAAGAATTTTCTTTTGGTCCGGAATATATTATTCCCAAACCTTTCGATCCTAGAGTGTTGTGGTATGTAGCTCCGGCAGTTGCAAAAGCAGCCATGGAAACCGGCGTTGCCCGCAAACCAATTGAAGATTGGAAATCCTATAAGGAAGAATTGCAAGAACGCATGGGCTTTTCAACAGAGATCGTTCGTGTAATGGTTCATAAAGCTCAGAAGAATCCAAAGAAAATTGTCTACCCGGAAGGTGAAGAAGAAAAGATTATCCGTGCCGCAAACGCAGTCCATATGGAAAATATTGCGCTTCCAGTTCTAGTAGGAAGCGAAAGTATTATTAAAGCAAAAATTGATGAGCTTGGCTTCGACCAGAGCAAATTTGAGATTGTTGACCCGGCTACATATTCAAAGACAGATGATTATGCACATGCCCTATATGAAAAAAGACAGCGTAAAGGAATGACTCACCGCGACGCGCATGTTGTTATTAAAGAGCCAAACTATTTTGCATCTATGATGGTCGATTGTGGAGATGCGGATGCATTAATCGGCGGTTTAACTTATCACTATCCCCAAACTATTCGTCCGGCACTTCAATGTATTGGAGTTAAAGATGGATTAAAAGTAGTTAGCGGTATGTATATAGTCATTATAAAAAGAAAAATATTCTTCTTTGCCGACGCTACGGTTAATATTGATCCGACAGCAGATCAACTTGCGGAGATAGCAATTGCCACTGCCGATACTGTTAAAGGATTTGATATTGTGCCTAAAATTGCAATGCTTTCATTCAGTAATTTTGGAAGTACCCCACATCCTCATTCGCAAAAAGTTGCTGCTGCTACGGCCATTGTTAAAAAGATGAGACCCGATTTAATGGTAGATGGCGAAATGCAAGCTGATACGGCCGTAGTTCCGGATAGAATAGAATCGGAATTCCCATTCTCAACATTAAAAGGGGGCGCTAACGTTTTAATATTCCCTACACTAGAAGCCGGAAACATTGCTTACAAATTATTCCAGCGATTAACAGATGCTACAGTTATTGGCCCAATCTTAATGGGAATGAGAAAACCGGTTCACGTTATACAGCGCGGCGATACTGTACAGGATATTATCAACATGAGTGCGATAGCAGTTGTAGATGCTAGCAAATAAATTGTAACCTATTTACATCCAAAGGCGTCTTAATGGCGGAGGGCTTGATTCTTCAAGCCCTTTTCTTTATCTGAAAGGGAAATGGTTTTTTCATATATTTTATAAGTAAAAAAAGATTTGTGCAAAATTGGTAAAGAATATTCTTTACATAGCGGGCAGTGTAATCTTCTTTTTTGCCGGAATGATTTGTTATGGAATTATTCTGAATATTAAAGAAGTAACTCTTGAAGAGGCAATGGTTGAAAAGGGGATTACGCAAATTGTTGAACCTAAATTATTAGTTGATAGAAAAAATTTTAGAATTGAGCTGTATTCAAAAGGAATGCTGGTTAAGACCTATAAAGCTGTGTTCGGTAAGAATAATGGTCTGGTAAAAACAGCTAAGGATGATAAAGTAACTCCATTAGGTGAGTACAAGATTTGCGAGATGGATTCCTCAGCTATTTATCATAAGTTCTTAAGATTGAATTACCCAAATAAGAATGATGCTGAAGAAGGATTAACCAGAGGATATTTAACAAAGGACGAATTTGATGCAATTATGCTAACTCATAAACTAAATGAATGCACTCCAAAAGAGACTCATCTTGGATCAGAAATAGGTATTCCTGGAATTGGAACATACGATTTGATCTTTAGAAATCTTCCGTTCAGCTTTAATTGGACCAATGGCTCAATAGCTGTAAGCAATCAAAATATTGATGAATTGTATAGGGTTTTAAAAGTCGGCACAGTTGTATCTATAACATACTAAAGAGAATTTATTGAACTTACGCGTCCTTAAAATATTTTTCTTGTTATTTCCTATTGCAGTTTTCTCCCAGCAAATTAATTATGAATTAACTTCTTTAGAATTTATCGGCAACAAATACATCTCTTCGGAAAACCTTGCAACGGTTGTTTACAGTAAACAATCTCCGGGCTGGCTTTCCCAGTTTTTAAATAAATTCACAAGTATTGGGGGCAAAGCAATATATTTTGATTCACTTCTTGTTCGTTCCGATGCTGCCGCGCTAAAATCTTATTATGAATCAAGGGGATTCTATAGAACTAAGATAACGTCAAATTTTGAACTCGACTCCAGAAAACAAGAGGCTAAACTTGTATTCAATATTGATGAAGGGAAGCCGGTTTATTTTCATTCGATGACTATACGTGGTTGCGAGCTGATTGCGCTGGAGTTTCAAGCTGTTATTTGGGAAGGAACTCGAGTAGATACCAACCGTATTTACGAAGACGCAATAATTGATGAGAAGAAAAATTTTGCACTTACTTTTTTGAGAAACAACGGATTTATGCTTGCTTCTGTTGAGAAGCCGTATGTAAAAATTGATACGATGAAAAATACTGCTGATATCGAAATTAGATACAATACCGGAAATAGATATAAGATTGGAAATTTATATACTTCAAGAACCGGCAAGGGAAAGGATCTGGTAGCCGATTCATTGATAAAAGAATTATCCGGATTGAAAATTGGTAATTGGCACAGCTATTCGGACGTTCAGCGTGCTCAAGTTAGATTGTACCGAACCAACCTTTTTGAAGAAGTAGGTGTAATAGGTGTTACTACCGATACGGTTGATAATACAGTTCCTCTAAATATTAATGCTACAATTGGTTTGCTGAATGAACTCTCTCCGGAAATGATTATGAACAACGAGGACGATGCCTTTAATCTAGGAGCCGGCCTAAATTTCAGTAGAAAGAATTTTCTTGGAGGCGCCAGAAAGCTAACTGTGGGAACTTCGCTAGCGGTTCAAAATATTTCCGATTTCATTAAACACCCCTCATTTACGGATACAACATTTTATGGATATGCTGACGCACGTATAAGCTTGGAACAGCCGACTTTTTTTGGCTATCCAATTACAGTTAAGCTGGAATCTTACTACACAAAACAGAGAAGATTAAACGAAGGTTATAATTCCAATCTCTTTGGTTCAAAAATCAGTTTCGATTTTGAATTAAAAGAGGGTGTTTTTCTAAATTCTCTAAGCACATATTTTAATTTAGAGCGTTCCGAATACGCTTATCAAGAAGAATACTTAGTGGAACTTGCCAGTTCTCTGTTTCAAAGAAAGTATGGCTACCAGCCAATTATTGCAGATTCTCTAGCAATGCTTTTTGTAAAAGGTACTCTGAAATCGAGATTGTTCGCCAGCACAAGCGCAATTCTTGGAGCTAGCTTTGGGGCCAACAAAACCAACGATTTCCTTTTTCCTACAAAAGGATATTCTCTTTCTTTTCTACTTGAAGATGCAAATTCGGTTGCTTACCTCTTCAGCAAAGTTTTCGGAACTGATTTCAGTCGTCCGCAAAGCATAAAAAGTGTTGCAACATTTACTTGGTACCCGAATGTTTATAATACAAGAACTGACGCGTTTGGGTTAAAAGTTAAAGCGGGACAGATTTTTACGTACAGAGGAGATAAAGCAGAGATTCCGGTAAATCAAAGGTTGTATGCCGGCGGCAGCAACTCAATTCGAGGTTGGGGAACGCGTGAACTTGTTCCGGAAAATGCTCTTCTAAATTTCACCAGTCTTTCACAAGAAGATATTGAGGCACTTCTTATTCGTGGAGCGGCGGCTGGAGGGTTGTTTCTATTTGAAGGCTCTGTTGAAACCCGTCATAAATTTCTAGGCAGTCTTGGCGCAACCTTTTTTATCGATTATGGAAATACATGGAATAATTACAGCGAGTTCCGATATGACCAAATAGCTGTGGCTGTTGGTTTTGGTTTTCGCTTTTATTCAGAATTTATTCCATTTCGCGTAGATTTTGGCTTAAAAGCTTACGATCCAGCTAAAAAACGAAGTATGTTTACCAAGAAATTCTATAAGGAAGTCCTTCAGATTCACATCGGTATCGGAGAAGCTTTCTAATCTTAACCATTTCCTTTTGTTGGCATGCCATTTTTAACTAAATTTGCCCTCACTTTTCCAGAGGATATTATGATTAGCAGCATGACCGGCTATGGCAAGGGTCTTGCAAAGAATGGCGATTTATCTGTTGAAGCTGAGATTAAAAGTCTTAACAGCCGATTCCTTGATTTATCCCTTCGTTTGCCGAAGTTTCTCCAAAACAAGGAATTTGAAATACGCGAACGTGTAAAAAATAAAATCAAACGAGGTAAAGTTTATCTTTCTGTTTCGATAAAGAAAGGTGAGTTTGAAGAAAAATTTAACGAGATTGACCCTAAATCTGTTGAATATGCGGTTGGCTTGTTAAAGGATATTAAAAAATCTGCTAAGATTACAGATAAAATTAAACTTAGCGATATTCTCCTTTTTCAAAATATGCTTTTTAAGGATGATTCCGACCAAGCAAGTGAAGAATTTGGCCTAGTTACAGAATCAATTGATACTGCTATTGCTGAATTGAATAAGATGCGCGAAGCTGAGGGCAGAGAACTAGAAAAGGATTTGCGTAAACGAGTTGGTATTATAGAAGAAGCTTTAGCT
>JBHEKZ010000474.1:0-5701 GCA_041859025.1 Melioribacteraceae bacterium
CCAGATTTCTTGTTCCAGAAAATGCTAGTGTTAATGGGTGTCCATCAAAGTATGCACGGTTTTAAAGGAAGAGAAGGTAAATAGCTTAATCTTCTATGTATTCACAGTCGGTTGGAATCTCAGGACGAACTAGTAACACACTTTCTTTCATTACTGAAACTTGCCCCGGCTCGTGCCGCGAATTTTTAGTAACATATTTTTTAAGAGTATAAGTAACTGGCGCTACTTTTGCCGTTTTAGATTTACTATAAAATGCAGTTATAGAGGCGGCTTTTTCTAAAACTCTTTTTGGTATAGCTTCTTTAGTATTTTCAACACGCAACACTCCATGTGAGCCTGCTACGGAACGTGCATGAAACCAAAAATCGTTTTGCTTGGCAAACTTAGTTGTCAACATGTCGTTGTTTTTACTGTCTTTTCCTATATAGAAATGGAATTTGCCGTCAATAATAAAATGACGGAAAGGCAATTTATCTTTTTGAGGTTCACTTGAATTTATTTGCGGATTCATTTTTAATTCTTTTTTGATGGATTGCAATTGTACAGTTGTTAAATCTTTTGATAACTCATTCTGAATTGATTTTAGTTTTTCAAATCTAACCTTAGCGATTTTGTATAATTGATTTGATTTATCAAAGTCGATTTTTTCTGAACGTGCTTTGTCAAAATAGTAGTTTACATTTTGCTGAGATGACAATTTAGGATCTACTTTTATTTTGACTTCTGACTCAGTCTGCCAGTTTTCTACTTTTACTTCATTTGCGCCTTTAGGAATCTTTCCGATAACAGAAAGTAATAATTCACCGTTTCTCTGATATTCACTTTCTTTAGAACCATTATCTAATCTTGCTTTTAGATTGTTAAGCCTGCTTGTCAACTTTTCAATCTCATTCTCTAAATGCTTTTCAATTTCATGTTTAATATCATGCGTTTTAGACACAACATGCTTTAGAGAAAAGTATTTGTGGATTGCATCAAAATAATTATCAAACAGCTCAACTTCAATATTCTCTGTAGTGTCTAAAAATGACAGCGGTTGAAAAATAGCTTTGCCAATATTTTCGTTTGTTCCAACCACAATATTGCCGGTAACTATATCTTCAATAATATGCTTAATTGAATCAACTATAGCTTCATCTTTCTCAATTCGTCTCAGTAAGTCTTTCGATAAGTAGGGAAGAGACTTCAATTCTTGTGGTGAATTTAATTTAGCCAGATTATCAAGAATCAAATAATGAGAATTGACAAAAGACAGTTGCGAAAATTCAAGCGATAATTTCGCAAGTTGATCATCAGTTATCTTCTTAAAAGAATGTAATACATCCTCAGAGTCTAACAGAAAGCAATTAGATTTATTACCTCTGAATAGTATATAAAACGTTCCTTGTTCTAATTCAATAGCAAGAACTCTTTCTCCAAAAGCAATTTTTACTTCCGATATTCGCTGAGGTAAGTACTGAGTGAAAAAATCAACTGTATTCTTTTTAGCTTTTCTTTGTTCCTCTTTAATATAAAAATGAAATTCCTGCGGATTTGTGGAAATAATAAAATGAAAAAATGAAAACTCTTCAGTGGGAATGTGTAAGAATAGTTTATCCCGTTCTTGGGTATAACATTCAAGTAATTTTTTCCCCCTGAGCAACTTATTTAATTCTTGTGATGCTCGAAGCAAATAAAAATAATTTTTAAACATCAATGTGCTCTTTAAACTCTTTTAGTTTTTTCATTTCTAGTCAATTCATAAACAGTGCGTAATAATTCTTCGTCTGCTTGAGTCAATTGCTGTTTTCTTCTCGGTAAAACAATATTAGCTACCTCTAAACATTTTTCAATATCGTAATTGCGCAAGAAATCGGATCCGCCCCACGAAAATGATGGAATGTAGCGGGGAGGGAAGCCGGCACCAAACACGTTACAAGAAACACCTACAATTGTTCCGGTATTAAACATAGTGTTAATGGCCGTTTTAGAATGATCACCCATTATTAATCCAACAAACTGACTTTTTGTATCTACATTCTTGCCTTTAATCAGAACTGAAATATTTCCATAGTTGTTCTTTAAGTCGCTGTTGTTTGTACTGGCACCTAAATTTACCCAACTTCCTAAGTAGGCATGCCCCAGAAAGCCATCGTGCTGCTTGTTCGAAAACGAAAGAATGATTGAAGCCTCAATTTCGCCTCCTACTTTACAGTACTCGCCAATGCTTGTATCATGATAAATTGCTGCGTGTGCTTTTACGGTTGAACCTTCTCCAATAAATACTGGGCCTTGAATAAGTGTATGCGAATTAATGCGAACGTTTTTAGCAATGTAAATTGGTCCATAAGTGGCATCTAGATGAACGAAGGGATCAATCTTAACCTCTTTTGCAATAAATATTTCTTTCCTGTTTGTATATTCAACAAAAGAGTACTTTTTTAATAAACCAGCTTCTTTTACTATTGCGTTATAATCTATCCGGATTTGATTTCCATTTTCATTTACAAGATCCCACGGATAAGAAATGAATTTTGCATTAGCTTCTTTAACGGTTAGACCAATACTATCAAAGTTAAGGAAATCGTTCTTGTTGCTTACAACATCATTTAGATGATTCGCATCAATATAAGCTGCAATAACTCCTTTTTGCGAAATAAGAACAGAATTTAATTCTATCTTTTTGATTTCTTTTGCAATTGCTTTATCAATCAGTAACCGACCATTTATAAAAAGCGTATCTTCATCGGCAAAAAAATTCACATTCAACTTAGGATTCTTTTCTTGAACAGAATTGTGCAATGACTTTCTTGTATGCAAGATTAAAGTTGAAGTTGAAAAGTGCTGCTTAATTTTTTCACGTAGTGTGAGAATTCCACAGCGGAGATCGTAAACCGGACGAAGGTATACTAATGGTAAAAGTGTCTCAAATTTTTGATCTTCAAAAATGCAGATGCTTTTTTTCATACTGATATTCTGATTGTGTGACGGAAAAATAAAGAATTGCATGCTGGTAATAAAATCTTAAATGTTAACAGTTACGATTTTGGAAGATGTTGCGTGTTTAATATATTTGGTTTATGAAAAAGCCATCAAAGAATATTTGGAAGCCAATTTTATCAGTTATTATCATCATTTTAGGTGTTCTGTTAATAATTGATTTGGTAGTTATGCCGTTTTACGTACGTGGTAGCGAAACAAAAATCCCAAATGTTGTTGGATTGAATAAAGACGAGGCAATAAGAATCCTAGAGGATGCTGATTTAAGTCCCGTTTTGCAAACTACACGTTATGATGAAAAATATGGCAAAGATAGAGTTGTCTTTCAAAAACCGGATGCTAATAAAGCTGTAAAAAATATGAGGCGGGTTTACTTAACTATAAGCGGAGGAGATCCGTTAGTTCGTGTTCCTTTTCTTATAAATAAAACAGTAAGAGATGCTCAGGTAACTCTTGAAAGAGCAGGATTGGTGTTAGGTGAAATTGATTCTGTTGAATCCGAAATGGACATTAACACAATTGTAGAACAGCAATATTTTCAAGGCAGAGAAATTGCAAAAGGTTCAAAAGTTGGTATCAAAATAAGTATAGGTCCTCAACTTGGAATGATTAGAGTTCCTAATCTAATCGGCAGATCCTTCTCGGAAGTTGAAAATACACTGAAATCTCTCTCTATTAGGATCGGGAATAAAACATATGTTCGATCTACTAGTTATTTGCCAAATACAGTGATTGACCATGAGCCATCTGAAGGCTCACTTGTTAAGATTGGTGATAGTGTAAATGTTGTATTAACCAGCAGTAAAGTTAGTGACCGATGAAAAATAAAATCCTAGCTCCGTCTATATTAACAGCAGATTTCTCAAACCTTTCGCAACAAGTTCGCGCGGTAGAACTTGGAGGTGCCGATTGGATTCATTGCGATATTATGGATGGCCAGTTTGTTCCTAATATGACATTCGGGCCAATAGTGCTTCAAGCAATCCGCAAATCAACCAGACTACCAATAGACGCACATCTAATGATTAAGACACCGGATAATCTGATTGAAGATTTCATAAAAGCCGGCGCTAATTATATTACAGTACATCAAGAAGAAGTTGTTCACTTGCATAGGACACTTACAAGGATTCATGATTTTGGAGCTAAAGCCGGTGTTGCTGTAAATCCAGCTACTCCTGTATCGTCGCTTGCTGAGGTACTTAGTATTGCAGACATGATATTAGTTATGTCTGTAAATCCCGGTTTTGGCGGACAAAAGTTTATTGAGTCTTCGATCAGTAAAATAAAGGAACTAGATAAACTCCGGACAGATAACAATTACAAATATTTGATTCAAGTTGACGGCGGGATTGGACTTGATAATATTCGAACTGTTTCAGAAGCTGGATGCAACTCCTTTGTTATTGGTAATTCAATATTCAAGAACGATAATATTACTGCTGCAACAGTAGAGTTTAAGAATATTCTTTCGTAGAATATTTGTTTTTGGAAGTGATTACAAGCCAGAATTTTTCTTAATTTTAATCATTAAGTAAAAACACTCAATTTGAGGACGATTTGACCATTCACCTAATCGAGCTCTTTTTTACAGATGTTTTTAAAAGGTATTCTGCCAAGTATAATATCTTTAGGGATCTTTATGAAAAAGATTTACTAGGTTTAGAGATCCGTGGAATTAATAATCGCTTTTCGAGAGCTATAAAGAAAATAATCTTAACAAAGAAAGAGATTTGCTATACCACTCCAATTGATAATGATAACAACTGCGAATTATTGGTACTTGGTTCCTATTCAGTTTTCAAGGATTTGGCAAAAGAAATTATTGCAATAGGGAATGAAGATCTCGGTCAAAAAATTACAAGAACAATAAATAATTCTGTTGGGTATTCCGATTTTGAAATTTCACTTGGTGGAAAATTATTTCCTTTGAATAATTCGTATCTATTTGGAATTCTAAATGTTACTCCAGATTCGTTCTCTGATGGGGGCAAGTATTTCTCAACAGAACAAGCTATTACCAAAGGAATAGAACTTCTAAATGATGGTGCTGATGTATTGGATATTGGAGGAGAATCTACTCGTCCTGGTGCAGTACCGGTCAGCAGTGAAGATGAATTGAACAGAGTTTTGCCTGTAATTCAGGGAATAATAGAAAAGAAACCGGATGCTTTAATTTCTGTTGACACAACTAAATCATCAGTTGCAGAATCTGTTTTGAAAGCCGGGGCTGTAATAATAAACGATATAAGCGGTTCCAACTTTGATCAAAATATACTAAATGTTATTAAGCATTATAATGCATCTTACGTGTTAATGCACATGCAAGGTGAACCGAGATCAATGCAAAACAATCCACTCTATAAAGAAGTTGTATCTGATATTTATGATTTCTTGTTGAACAAAGTAGAATTTGCGAAAAAGATTGGAATTAAGAATATTATTATTGATCCGGGAATTGGATTCGGTAAAAAGACTTCGGACAATTACGAAATAATTAAACGGTTGAATGAGTTCAAAGGAATTGGTCATCCTATTATGATTGGAATATCCAAGAAATCGTTTTTGGGTAAAGCTTTGAACATTTCGATAGACGAAAGGGATGATCCAACTTTAATAGCTGAAACATTAGCTATCAAGAATGGTGCGCGCTTTATTCGTACTCATAATGTTAAAAAAGCTAGATACGCGATTGAATTAAACAAATATTTTGACAACCCGG
>JBHEKZ010000503.1:0-4365 GCA_041859025.1 Melioribacteraceae bacterium
ATTGATTTCTTTTTGTTCATTTGTGTTTCCAATTGGTTCCCACTCTAATCCTTCACAAGGAAGAACTTTTAGAGTAGGATGCTTGTCCAGCTTCATGCAAAGGACAGCGCTTTTATCAAAATGTTTACAAGAAGTACAAAGCGTTTGCTCAATAATCTCTTTGTTCTCATCGTAAAAAATCCGGTATTGAACTGTAATTGGATAAATAATCACGGCATAAACTGAAATAATTACAATCCACCACCAGTATTTATATTCAATATAGCTATGCATAACCCACAGCGATGGGATTAACACCGCCGTTCGCATGATAGCCCAAAATATTATATGTCCCATAATTTTCTCTCACAAGAAAACTAATCATTGTGGGGGGATGAGTCAAATTGCATTTAGCTCGGTTTACCTTTAACTTTCGCATAAATAAACAATTTTTTACCACAAGATTAACGATGGAAGACAATTTGGACGAACAACCGAAATCAGAACCGCAGAACAATCAAAATCCGCAGCCTCAGCAACAGCAGCAAGGACATCCGAAAAAACCTTATAGACGCCCTTATTATAGAAGAAACTACAATCAGAATAAAAAGATTGCCGGGCAAACTCCGGCTCAACCGGGACAAATGCCGCAGCCGGTAGTTGTTCAAACCGTAAGTTTTAAAAAAGTATCGGTAGTTGTTCCCCTTCTAAACGAAGAAGAATCGCTCCGCCCGCTTTATCAGGAAATTAGAAAAGCCTTAAGATCGGTTTCTTGCGACTACGAAATACTTTTTGTTGACGATGGAAGCCGCGATAGATCTTTATCTATTATAAAAGAAATCGCTCGTACAGATAACAAGGTACATTATTACAGTTTCAGAACTAATTATGGCAAAAGCGCTGCCCTGCAAGTCGCCTTCAAGCATGTAACCGGTGACGCAGTAATTACAATGGATGCCGATCTTCAAGACGATCCGGCCGAAATTCCAAACTTGTTGAACAAGCTTGAAGAAGGTTACGATTTAGTTTCCGGCTGGAAGAAGAAACGGTTTGATCCCTTCATCAAAAAATTTACTTCAAAGTTTTTCAATTTTATTACACGAATCCTAACCGGAGTTAAGCTTCACGATTTCAATTGCGGCTTAAAAGCGTATCGCAAAGCAGTTGTGCAAACAGTAGATGTTTATGGCGAAATGCATCGTTACATTCCGGTGCTTGCAGACTGGAAAGGATTTACAGTTTCCGAAATCGTGGTTAAACATCACCCACGTCGTTACGGCAAAACAAAATTCGGTATTTCACGTTTCTTCAAGGGATTTATTGATCTAATCACCGTGATATTTACAATCCGCTTTATTAAACGCCCAATGCATTTATTCGGCTTTATCGGAATGCTGTCCACATTAGTCGGTACGGTGATTAGTCTTTGGCTGACAATTGAAAAACTTGTTTACAATATTGGAATTAACAACCGCCCGATTTTCTTTTTAGGAATTCTACTAATTATTGTTGGCGTGCAATTCTTTGCAATTGGATTAATCGGCGAGTTAATAGTTCACAACACGCAAACCGAGAAAGAATACATTATTAAAGAAAAAAGATAGCTTTTGGCTTCAAACCAAAAGCTATTTTGGTTTTCCCGGGCAACCAAATTTGTGCACACAATCCATCTTCTTCGTTACAATAAAATTCTTATTTTTGTCTCAACTCTAAGGACTTATTAGCATGAAATATCATCTCGTTTCCGGTGCTTGCGGGTTTGTTGGTCGCAATACCGTTAAGCAATTATTAAAGAGAACTAACGATTCAGTAATTATGGTTGATGATCTTTCCGTAGGAACACATCCATCAACATGGCTTCAGGATACGACTGTTAAAAAGATAAGTAATATAGAAGTTTTCGGAAAAGAGGGACGCATTTTCTTTTTCAAAATGGATTTCAGAAAATTTTTAACAAAGATACAAGAAGAACCAAAGTGGCTTGAAACAGAATACGGATTAAAAATTGAAAGATTCGGCGATGCATTTCACTTTGCTGCAATTGTTGGCGGACGCGCAAAAATTGAGGGCGACCCTATGGCTGTAGCTCTTGATCTTGCAATAGATGCAGAATTCTTTAATTGGATTGCCAAGGCAAAACCGGAACGTGTTATGTATCCAAGTTCTTCCGCCGCATATCCAATCAACATGCAAACCGAAAGCGAAGCCGTTGCGCTTAAAGAAGCAGACATAAATATAGATGGTTTTACGCTCGGCATGCCCGACTTAACTTACGGTTGGACAAAAATGACGGGCGAATTTTTAGCGAAGATTGCCGCACGTAATTATGGAATTTCTATTGTATGCATACGCCCGTTTAGCGGTTACGGCGAAGATCAAGATTTAACTTATCCCGTTCCGGCAATTGCAATGCGTGCCGCAAAAAAGGAAGACCCATTTGTTGTTTGGGGAACAGGCCAGCAAGGAAGAGATTTCGTTCATATCGACGACGTAATGGACTGTATGTTTTTGGCGATGGACAAAATTCACGACGGCACCGCAATTAATATTGGCTCCGGCAGATTAACATCCTTTATAGATCTCATAAAAGTGTTCTGCGGTTTTGCCGGTTACGAACCTTCTATTAAACCATTGGTTGATAAACCAATGGGAGTTCATTCACGCTACTGCGACATGAGTTTTGTAAAAGAAACTCTTGGCTGGGAACCAAAGATAAGCGTTGAAGAAGGAATGAAACGCGTTTATGATGTGGCCGTTAAAAACGCTAACCAATAAAAGGAAAATGTAATAAGTGAAGAAAGTTGTAATCTTTGGCCCGGGTCCGCAATTCAAAGGTGGAATTGCCAACTACACATCATCGCTTGCTAAAGCGCTTGATAAACTTGGCGCCGAAGTAAATATCATTTCTTGGACACAGCAATATCCTTCTATTATCCCACGCGATTTTATTGACCGCTCAAGCAAGAAAGACCTGTTTGAAGGAACAAGAATAAAAGTTGAGTACATCACTAATTACAACAATCCGCTTACGTGGCATTATACTGTTGATGCAATCGCAAAAATCAATCCGGAAATTGTTGTTTTTCAATGGGCAATCTCTATTCAAGGATTACCTATGGGATGGATTGCCAACAAGATAAAACGTGAATGTAAGTGCGAGATAATCTTCTACCTCCACGTTGTAGCACAGAAAGAAGTTAGTTCGATTGACAAAAGAATGCTGCAATACGCGCTTTCGAAACCTCATAGTTTTATTGTCCACTCGTTAAAAACTTTTGAAGAGTTGAAAACGGTCTTTCCTAAACAAGAATACATTTTGACGAAAAACGAAAAGAGAAAACCGGAAAACGGGCAAAACGTGATTCAGCTTTATCACCCTATTTACGATATGTTTGTTCCCGATCCAAATTTTGATAAAGAAAAAGTTAAACAAGAACTCGGCTTGCGAAAACATGTTTTTCTCTTCTTCGGATTCATACGCAAATACAAAGGCTTGCATAACGTTATTCCCGCTTTCGCTAAATTAGCAAAAGAGAGAGATGACGTTTCACTTCTAATCGTTGGTGAATCTTTTTGGAATACTCTTGACAGCAACAAACTATCCACGAGGATAAAGAAGGCTGTATTTGGCGCAGCTAAAAAAATGCTGGTTCGTTCAAGCGATGATGAAAGCAATTACCGTCCTCTTGAGTTGATTGACCGGCTAGAGATAAAAGATCAAGTAGTTGTTGTAAATCGTTACGTAGGCAACGAAGAAGTACCAAAATATTTTCAGGTCGCGGATTGCAATGTCCTCTTTTATTTGGTCGCAACACCAAGCGGCGTTGAATCAATTGCATATAATTTTAAGCTACCGACATTAGCTACACGCGTTGGTCATTTTCCTGAGACGATTAAGCACGGCTACAACGGCTATCTTTCCGAACCAGACAACATTGATTCGATGTACAATGTGATGAAAGAATTTTTGAATACTCCGATTCCAACCGAGCGGGTTGCAGAGCAAGCCGCACACATGAGTTGGGAGAATTACGCTAAAACAATCTTGAATAAATAAATTTGCGCCTTTGTGTCTTTGCGAGAAAAATATTTTTGCAAAGTCCCGGAGACACAAATAAAAGATGGAGCATAAATGGCTAAGCAGCAAAAGAAAGTTTCTTCAGTACATTCAAAATCAACTGAAGTTGGCTTCTCACTAAGCAAATTAATTCCCGAGAAATTTCAAACTCCGGCACTTCTGATCGCACTATTGGTTTTAATTATGATCTTCTTTGCGCCGATCATGTTTGAAAGCAAAACAACATCATCCGGAGACTTAATGCAAGTGAAAAGCTTGCGGGAATATTCTAATAAAGCTCGTGATGGATACTCGCTTTGGAATCCGCA
>JBHEKZ010000078.1:0-11350 GCA_041859025.1 Melioribacteraceae bacterium
CACCACAGGCGTTTAGCAAAGAAGCATTTCCCAAAGGATTTATAGTGTCTGTTAATCCATCAAATCAAATTGTAATCAGCCCAATTTATCAAATGGCTACACCATCTATCATTCGTGAAAAAAATCTGCTAATTACTGTCAAAAGAAAAAGAGAAATAGATAATAACTACAGTTTTGAAGTGGAGAAAAAAGAAAATTCTAGAGGACAAAAAGAATTCAACCAACTTGATAGATTTATAAACTTCGTGAATTATAATTCTCAATTTTTTCGAGGCTTCCAAGAAATCGATTTTATTTATTTCTTGTATGAAACGTTGCTTAGATTTAATAATCAGGGTAAAAATTGTTTCCCGGAAATACTGAAAAAAATTGCTGTTTCATCAAGGGTGGTTGATTTGACACCCCCCTCGTGAAATTGACTTTCAGTGAACATTTTTGTGCCAATTTTTTGCCAAGTCCACATAAAATACACCCAATTTAGGCAACTAAGGCGACCCCGTATAAAACAAAAAACCTCGAAAACAGCCTTATTTTGCTATAATCGAGGTTTTATTTTTCTTAGAGGAGAGTGAGGGATTCGAACCCTCGGTACCCTTGTGGGTACACTTCCTTTCCAGGGAAGCCAGATCAACCACTCCTGCAACTCTCCATATCAATAAACGAGGTGCAAATATATCAATTATTGTTAATTCTGAAAAACGGCAGTACGCTTATTGATAAAAATTTTAGACTAAAAAATACTGACTAATTTACCGGCTTCTGAGCTAATGCAGAAATAGTCTTACTTCGTTCCATTGACTGAAGCGCAAGATACTGCTCGCCATACTTTTCGATGTTGTCAATTTCATTATCATCCTGGGCAAAGTGACGCTCTTCATCTTCAACTAAAGCTTCAAATAATTTCTTGGTTACTGAATCCGCATTTTGCGAACACTCGTTGGCCCATTTGTTATAATCGGCAGCACTGTGAGATTCCATTTCTGCGGCAATCTTTACCATCTCTTTAACATCGTGAATTTTTTGGACTGATGCTGATGCAACTATCTCAACTTCACCTTTAAGGAATAGAATTCTATCCGCAAGTCTTTCTATGTGCATCATTTCTTCTATAGCGGTACGTTTGAATAAAGAGGAAATTAAATCGAGTCCTTGATCGTCGCAGTGGAAATGGAAATACATATACTGATGCACTGCTGTAAGTTCGTCTGCAACAGCCTTGTTTAAGAGTTCAATACTTTTTTCATGTTTCATAATAGATCTCCACTTTTTTAAATTGGTAAATCAATAACAGTTCAGTTTATTTTTTAATTAAAGGAATTCCAATAGAAGCACTTGGTTCGGTAATTTTTATTAAATCGGCAATTGTTGGAGCGATATCTACTATATAAACCGGAGAATTAACAGTTTGTATTGGAACATTCCAACCGAAAAACAGAAGCGGGACATGGGTATCATAAGCGAATTCGGTTCCATGTGTGGTGCCTTGTTCTCTAAAGTTTGGCAGATAACCGGAACGCAATGTATACAAAACATCTCCCGAAATTGACAATGGATAGCTATTTAAAATCGGATTGATTGGTTCACGTGTTGCCGTTTTCCCTTCCAGTTGATCGCGGGTAAAAATTGAAGCCACAACCGGATAAGAATCCCTTATAAAATCTGCTGTCCTTTCCTGCAGTGAATGAAAATCAATATCCCTCTTTTTAATCTCTTCCCTATTAAAGTAAATTTGTTTGTTGGAAAAATTTTCAATCAGTTTATCACTTCCAAATTTTTTATTAACGAAATCAGAAACTGCATCTTGAAATTCTTTATTAACCAACGCGCCAACCGGAATTTTATTATCTCTTAAGAAAGATGGCGTTTCGAGTCCGGCGTGATCAGCAGTTAAAAACAGCAGATAATTTCCCTTTCCCAACTTCTTATCCAATGTATTTAAGAAATCAGCTATCGTTTCATCAAGCCGAACATAGATATCTTGAGTTTCGTAAGCATTAGTTCCATACGAGTGACCGACATAATCTGTTGAAGAAAAACTTACGGCTAAAAAATCAGTATATTCATCTGCGCCAAGTTTTTCATTAATCAAAGCACTCTTTGCCATTCCGCTTACTAATTCATTTCCAAACGGAGTTGTAGGAATTAGCGAGTATTTCTTCTCCGGCTTCACATTCTTAAATGAATGAGGAAAGGAAGTTTTGCCTTCGCTGAAAACATCTTCTTCATTCTTAGTTTCATCCGGTTCGCTTATGGCATATTTCTCTTTTGGTAGTAAAAGATTCCAGCCGCTTTCAATGTATTTATCGGCAAGTTTTCTGTTGTTAAAATCTATTACCCATTGAGGAAGTTTGTTCATGTAATAAGATGAAGTGATAAACTCTCCATTGTCGTGATTGTACCAATACACTCCATCCGGCATATGCCCGCCCGGTAAAACAGATCCTCTATGTTTAATAGAAATTGAGATAACTTTGGATTTGCCGCCGAACGCCAATTTAATCTGATCAGTTATTGTTGTTGAAAGCAGCCTCTTTGGAGAACATCGTCCATCCTTAAATGTACCGCCTACACATTCATAGTTTGGATCTACAACGGCATTAACCGATTGTTTGCTTTGTTTATCGTACCAGTCGTTACCAACAATGCCATGATAAAACGGTGTTGTTCCGGTGTAGATTGAAGCATGCCCGGGCGCGGTTTTAGTCGCTTCATAATTAAAATGAGCAAAAGTGAAATTGCTTCCCTCTTCCATTAACCTCTTAAACCCGCCATTGCCATAGAAAGGATAATATTTATACAAATATTCGAACCGCATCTGATCAACAACAATCCCAACAACAAGTTTTGGTCTATCAACATTCTGCGCTTTATTAATTGTGCATAAAAGTGAAATAACAAGAAGAGCAAGTGTAAGTAAATTACTTTTTTTCATTAATAGCTTAATTAGTTCTGTTTTTAGTGATGATAAAAATACTAAATCCAATTTTAATACATGTTAAATGTATATAAAATATTTCGGCACTTTGAACTGACGTCTGAAATAGTTTGTTAATAAATAGAGAAGAAAACCCAACTAATTGACAAGTGTTAGTGTGCGGGGGAATTTTTTATATTTGTATAAAATATTACGATGGATTGAGATGTATCAAACAAAAGGAAATTTTATAAGACCGGAGATGAAAATCTCAAGCTTGATTTTCGAGAATCCTAATTTGCTTCTTCTGATGGAGCACCTCGAGATGGATTTTATTGTACACGAGAAATCAGTAAAGCAGCTTTGTAATACAAACAATATTAACGAAGAATTGTTTTTGATTCTCGCAAATTTGTATAACGGCTTTCAACCGACCGAACAGCAAAATTTAACTAGAGAAGACCTAACTACTATAATCAAGTTTTTGCGAAACTCTCACAACTATTATGAAAATGAAAAATACCCGGAAATAAGAAGTTTTCTTAATCAGCTCTACTTACAGAATAACTCCGCTGAAATTCAGCTAATCGAAAAGTTCTTTGATGAGTACTTCAATGAAGTTAAAGAACATTTGCATTACGAAAACCGTGTTGCTTTCCCCTACTTCAACCGTCTATTAAATAATGTTCAGATTAGCATAAATGATAAGATTGAAGAATATTCCGTTAATGAATATCAGGAGCATCACACCGATATCGAATTTAAGCTGAACGATTTGAAAGAACTGCTGTTAAAACATGTGCCTGTAAAAAACGATAGAGTTTTAAGAAGAAAAATTATTGCAAGTTTGTGCGAACTGGAAAACGACTTGAATATTCACTCTACTATTGAAGAGACAATCTTAATTCCTCTAGTTAGCAAAATTGAGATTAGTGATTAGACAAATTAAAAATATCGCCGTTCTTGAACCTTCACAAATTGTCTTCGAAGGTTTTTCCTGCATACTTTCCAAATCCGGCCAGCAGTTTCATTTATTGCGCACTGACGATTTAAGTGAAGTCAGCAACCTTGCGGCACATGGCAAAATTGAATTAGCTGTTATCAATCCTTCTCAAATTCAAAATAGGAATAAGGAATTTTCAGCAATCAAGAAGAATAACCCGGCAATTGTTTGGGTTGCGCTGGTATATAATTTTTTTGATCAACAACTTCTATCTATGTTCGACAAAACAATAAATATAACCGAGCAGGCGGATTCGATTGCCGAAATAATTAAAAAAATCGGCAATTCTGAAATCCATAATACATTAGATACAGAACATGAACAGCTTTCTGAGAGAGAGATTGATGTGCTCAAACTAATTGTTAAGGGATTTTCTAACAAAGAAATTGCAGACAGCCTTAACATCAGCATTCATACTGTTATCAGCCACCGCAAAAACATATCGCAAAAAACCGGTATTAAAAGCCAATCCGGACTTACGATTTATGCCATTTCCAGCAAAATCATCTTATTAGAGGATTATTCTAAGCAAAATTAAGCGTTTTCCTCCCTACTAATTGGGATTCACACCTCCAAATTCCCAATTTGTAGCGATTGAACCCTTTCCACTCAAAAAGTAGCTTTGTTATGTAAAAAATAGAACTCGGAAAGGAATAATGTGGTTATATATAAAGGTTGTCTTAATTTTTCTAGTTATTAGCTTAGAATTGTCCGCTCAGTCAGCTTTTCCGAAATCGAGCAGTGGAATTGCATCTGATAGTTTGTATAGCAATGGCGCAGAACTTACAAAAGAAGCATCATATATTGGCGATTTTGTTGGAAATCTTTCCGGCGGTAATAAACGAGGTACTGCTTATTTAGGTATGGCAAATTTGAAGCTTGGTTTTGAGACAAAGAATATCGGCTTGTGGAAAGATGGAGAGTTTTATATTAACGGAGCCGCTACGCACGGAGCCACTCCCTCCCAAAATTTATTTGGAGACTTTCAAGTTGCGTCAAATATCGAAGCTGGAAATCATATTTACTTACATGAACTTTGGTACAGACATAATTTTGGTTCAACACAATTAACATTCGGTTTGCAAGACTTATGCGCAGAGTTTGTAACAAGTGATTTTGCCGGAAACTTTATCAATAGCTCTTTTGGCATTCCCTCTTTAATTGCAGAGAATGTACCGGTTCCAATTTTTCCACTAACTGCCTTGGGTGTTACGGGAAAATTCAGAATAAGCGACGAACTTGAATTAAAAACAGCATTATTTGATGGCTTACCGGAAGGTTTCGAAGATAACCAGTACAATTTGAATTGGCAGTTAAATAGTAGAAATGGCGTTCTTATCTTTTCAGAATTCCAGTTGGCGACAGATTTCAGCAGTCTTCCGGGTACAATTAAAGCCGGCGGTTATTATCATTCTCATTTGAGAGAAGTAAATGCAGAAACCGGTTTACCCGAAACAATTTTTAATAACAATTATGGTTTCTATATCATAGCGGATCAAACTTTCTGGCAGAAAAGCGATAATACTAAATTAGGATTCTTCGCTCAGGTTGCTGTAAGTCCCGGAAGTATAAATCTTCACAACTATTACATCGGCGGCGGCATCAGTTGCAGCGGCATTTCAGGTCAGCAATGCGAAAACTCGATTGGAATAGCATTCGCTCATGCCGGTTTAAGCGATACTAGGTTAAAAAGTGAAACAGTAATAGAATTATTTTATAGAACAACTGTAACTGATAATCTCTTTGTTCAGCCCGATTTTCAGTATATAGTAAATCCGGCCGGCAGCGGAAAAAATTTAAACAACGCGCTTGCCGCCTTCATTAGATTTGGAATTAACTTTTAATATGACATTTATCGAAACAATAACAGCGACTCACCTTTCCGATCTTCAGAACAATGAAACCGGAATAATCACTAAAGTAATCGGGCATGGCGCGTTCCGTAAACGTATTACGGAAATGGGATTTGTTAAAGGCAAATTTGTTAGAGTAATTAAAAACGCGCCTCTCCAGGACCCAATTGAATATGAAATTCTTGGATTCCGTGTTTCTCTGCGCAGAAGTGAAGCCGCTTTAATCGAAGTAGTTGCGGCGGATAAGTTTTCAGTTAATCCAGAAACTTTTTACGCTGGAACTGTTACCGATGATTATTTTGAACGGACGTTTGAAGACAAAACCAAAACAATAAATATTGCTTTAGTTGGTAATCCAAATTCCGGCAAGACTACATTATTTAATTACGCCACCGGCAAGCATGAGCGGGTAGGTAATTACGGCGGTGTTACAGTTGACACTAAAGAAGCTCATCTTAAACAAGACGGTTATACTATAAATGTTACCGATCTTCCCGGAACTTATTCAATCTCCGAATTTTCTCCGGAAGAGTTATTTGTACGCAAGCATATTTCTGAAAAAATGCCCGACGTTGTTGTAAACGTTATTGATGCGTCCAACCTGGAACGTAATCTCTTTCTTACATCACAACTGATGGATATGAATATCAATGTTGTAATAGCTCTTAATATGTACGATGAACTTGAGAATATTGGCGATAAACTTGATTACACTAATCTTGGAAAGATTATCGGAATTCCAGTTGTTACAACTGTTGCGTCAAAGGGAGAAGGAATTAAAGAACTCTTCAAAAAAGTAATCGATGTTTACGAGAATGTTGATCCGGTCGCGCGTCATGCTCACATTAACTACGGTACCGAGGTTGAAGAGTCTGTCGATAAATTGAAAACCGAGATAATTAAAAACAAACAAATAAGCGATCTCTATTATCCTCGTTTCGCAGCAATAAAACTATTGGAGAATGATAAATCCTTCACTTCCCAAATTGCTGAGTTTACGAATACGGAAGGACTACTTGCTCTTGCGCAGAAAGAAATTGGAAAACTCGAAAAGGAATTCAAAGAAAAATCCGAGACTATAATTGCGGATGCTAAATATGGCTTTATAAGCGGTGTATTAAAAGAAACTTTTGAACAAAAATTAATTAACCGCCGTCAGACAAGCCACGCAATAGATGTAATCTTAACGCACAAGTTTTTCGGCTTTCCGGTTTTCATATTCTTCTTATGGCTGATGTTTCAGCTCACTTTTTCACTTGGTAATTATCCGATGGATTGGATAGACGCCGGCGTTCATGCGCTTGGAAATCTTGTCTCTAATACTCTGCCGGCCGGCTCCCTTCGCGATCTAATTGTTGATGGAATAATCGGCGGTGTTGGCGGTGTAATTATTTTTCTTCCAAATATTCTCATCCTCTTTTTCTGCATTTCATTAATGGAAGATACCGGCTACATGGCTAGGGCTGCTTTCATTATGGATAAACTGATGCACAAAATTGGTCTGCATGGTAAATCATTCATTCCTTTAATTATGGGATTTGGCTGCAACGTTCCTGCGGTAATGGCAACGAGAACATTGGAGAATCGGAAAGACAGAATTCTTACAATGCTGATTCTTCCTTTTATGTCCTGCAGCGCTCGTTTGCCCGTTTATGTTCTCCTTATCTCTGCTTTCTTCCCAAACAATCAGGGACTTGTGCTTTTATCAATCTATGTGATCGGAATTGTTCTGGCTATTTTGGTCGCGTTACTTTTCAAAAGAATATTTTTTGCAAAGGATGACGTTCCATTCGTGATGGAACTTCCTCCATATAGAATTCCAACTTTGCGTAATACTTCTGTTCACATGTGGAATAAGAGTCTTCAGTATCTTTCCAAAATGGGAACTGTAATTCTTACTGCTTCAATTCTTATTTGGGCACTCGGCTATTTCCCGCGCGAAATTAAGTTCTCAAAAGATTACGATTTAATCAGCAGACAAATCTCCGCCGATGCTTCATTAAGCGAAAGCATTAAAGCAGATCATCTTGCGCAAGTTGAAATTGATAAACATTCCGAACGCATGGAAAAATCTTACATCGGTCAGCTTGGGCATATGATTGTTCCTGTTATTGAACCTCTTGGCTGGGATTGGAAAATTGGCGTTAGTATTATTACCGGACTTGCTGCAAAAGAAATTGTAGTCGGCTCAATGGGTGTTTTATATCAATCGGATATTGCCGCTGATGAAACTTCGATGAATCTTAGAAATAAACTTCAGCAGCAGACATTTACAAGCGGACCAAGGATTGGAGAAAAAGTTTTTACTCCTCTCGTTGCTTATTCACTGATGTTATTTATTCTAATCTACTTCCCCTGCGTAGCTGTAATTGCGGCAATAAAAAAAGAAGCTAACTGGAAGTGGGCTACTTTTACTATGGTTTACACTACTGTTTTAGCCTGGTTTGTTGCCTTCGCAACTTACCATATCGGTTCAATTTTTTAGAGGATTATATGTATCAAGATATATTTGTATTCGCTATAATATTAACTACAATCAGCTATGTAGGTTTTTCTGTAATCAGAAATTTGAGAATGAAGAAAGTTAAATCGGGATGCGGCGGATGTACAGGCTGCGAACTCTCCCAAAAGTCTAAATGTGATTATTAGTATCGCGTTTTGGTTTTTCATATAATGAACAAAAAAAAATCCCGGCATTAACCGGGATTTTTTCTAATCACTCAATCAATTCTTCATCATTTCAAAAGCATCATACTCTTGGTTTCAGAATAATTACCCGCTGTTAATCTGTAATAATATACTCCGCTCGCTAATTCAGAATTACGGATTGTGAATTGAGAATTATAATCTCCTACCGGTTTATATTCATCAACAAGTGTTGCTACTTCTCTTCCGAACATATCATATACTTTTAAACTTACTTTGCCGCCTGCTTGCAGTTTGTAGCTGATTGTAGTTTGCGGATTAAAAGGATTCGGATAATTCTGCTCAAGCTTTATTTCCGCCGGAATTTCTTTCTCCTCTTCAATATCTGTTACAGGCCAGCCCGGCATTTCATTAAGCGTAATAACATTTTGTCCATTATAAACCGCTTGTATTTCAGCGTTTGTGTTTTTACTGTAAACTAATTCCGCCCACGCCATAAAGAAAACCCATCTTGGCTGCTGCTGAAGCATTGCGATTGTCGGGAGTTTGTCGCATTCACCTATTGCAATCGGTTTATCTTTCGCAATTGTTAATATGTAATCGTACCACTTCTTATTGTAGCCGTCCGAGTAAACATCGAAAGCCATTATATCCCAGTATTCATCACCCGGATTGTATTTATCAAAATCCCAGCTCATATCCTGAACATCCCAAACCCAAATTAAATTTGTAAGTCCTTTTACCTTTGTCAGATAGTCATGCGTTATTTGATAAAGCCTTAGCGTACCGTTTGGACCGGGTCTCCCTCCCCACCAGAAAGCACCTTGATTCATTTCATGCAGTGGTCTGAACAAAACTTCTACACCATTTACTTTTAAGTAGTATAAATAAACGGCAATATCATCTAAACGTTTTTTCCAGTTGCTGTTTATTGTAGTTCCTTCCGTTAATAATTCATTCCACTGTGTTGCCGAGAGTTTACTTAACACACCGCCATCCCAGCCGCACGGTTCTCCATAAATTGGAGGACAGGTATGCAGCATAATCTGAACTATGGCTCCCTTATCCCATTGTTTCTTTGCTTCAAAGACCATTGTCCATCGGTTTTTAATATTATCTGCTTGGAACAGGAAATCTCCGCTCCAAAGAGCCGGATACTTTCCGGTAGTTTTGTAAATCTCATCGGTCCACTTTGCCGGAGTAGAATTCGGTTCTCTGTTATGCTGACCTGCTATTGTCTGCTTTCCGGATATGCTTTTAAGATAGTTTAAAACTCTAAAGCTTTGAGGGAACACATTTGTACATATAAATATTAAAATCAGTGCGGCGGTTAAATTTTTCTTCATATTCTTTCTAAATTATTTTTTATTGCCAACGGGCAAATCTAGTGCCATGCTAAATAGCATTCATTCTCTCTTAAATGATGATTCGCTGATTCGGCTGGTTTATTAATATGTGAATAATTTATTTATTTGATAAGCAGATAAAAAAAATCCCGGTATAATAACTACCGGGATTTTGAAGTTGGAATATTTCTACTAAACTATTTTGCTTCATTCATCATTTTCAAAAATTCTTCAGCGTTTACAAATCCGGTAATTCTTTTCACCTCATTTCCTTTCGAGTCGAATATCAGTACTGTTGGAACACCAATTACATTAAATTCCTTACGCAGTTTTTCTGTTTCTTCACTTCCGGTTTTTGTCATATCCGCTTTGAATGCTTTAAAGTCCTTGGAGGCATCAATTACCTTTTCATCTGAAAATGTCTGCGCGTCAAGTTCGCGGCAAGGAACGCACCATTCTGCCGAGAAATCAATAATAATTTTTTCTCCGCTTGCTTTAGCTTCATTAAAAGCTGTCTGCTCAAACGGCTGCCATGCAATTGAAACTTCTTTTGTAGGCCACAACGCGTAAACTGAAACCGCAACAATCAAAACAGAGAATATAGTTTTGAATTTTACAAATCCTTTGTTGGCGTTTGCGGTTTTATCAAAGAAGACTAAGAATATCGCTACAAGTATTCCGTAAACCGGCAATAGATAATGATTAACCTCTTTTGGCAAAAGAGGACCGGCATAATAAATCGCCATCGCGATCATTATAAAACCGAATATGTGTTTCACTGCCTCCATCCATAATCCTGCTCTCGGCAGCGCTTTCAGCTTTCCCGAAAATAGCGCTAAGAATAAATATGGCAGTCCAAGTCCTAAAGCTAAAGTGAAGAACATTACAAATCCGTAAAGCGCGTCTCCTTTGGTTGCTACAACTGTAACAAGACTAAGCACAAATGGACCGATGCAGGGCGCGGCTACAATTCCCATTGTTAAACCCATAAAGAATGCGCCCGCTACACCCGATTTTGCGCCCCCTGCTTTTGCGCTCCATGAATCGGGAAGCTTAAATTCATAAACGCCGAACATGCTGAGCGAAAGTGCGATAAAGATCAGGCAGATAAATATTATTACAATCGGCTGCTGCAGCAGCGCGCCGAACATTGCGCCGCTTAACGCTGTTATAACTCCTACTGTTGAATATGTTAACGCGAGTCCCAGCATATAGAATAAACCAAGCACAAATAATTTGCTTGTTCTTCCCTCAGTTTGACCTCCAAAGTAACCGATCGTTATCGGGATTAATGGGTAAACACATGGTGTAAGATTCAATGCTAATCCGCCGAAGAAAACTATCAGCAGACTTAAGAGCAATCCTTTATTCTCAAATGAAGAAGAATCGGAATCAGTTTTTGCTTCATCCTTCTTAGTTTCTGCTTCACTCATTTTTGTTTCTTCCGGTGAGGCGGAAATCTGCGCGCCCCCCGTTAAATCTTTTTGTTCACTTACAACCGGAGCCGCTTCTTCAGTTCCGCCGGTAATATCAAGTACAAGATCAATTGTTGTTGTCATAGGTGGCATGCAAGTCTGATCGTTGCATC